>JARRJY010000013.1:33752-50088 GCA_037388705.1 Gammaproteobacteria bacterium | reverse complement strand
GGAGGAAAACAATGCAACGTAGAACATTTTTAAAAGGTTCACTAGCCAGCTCCGCGGTCGCTGTTGCCGTTGGCGCCGGTCTGCTGAGCCCCCGTGTGGTACTCGCCGCATGGCCAAAAGCTGCCTTTGAAGCCAAGAGCGTTCAGGATGCCATGACCAACCTGTTTGGCTCTGCGCAATCTGCGCCCAGTGGCGACATCAAGATCAAAGCCCCTGACATTGCAGAAAACGGTGCCGTGGTACCGGTCTCTGTCAAAACCGGTATGGGTAACATCTCGGACATCAGCATTATCGCTGAGAAAAACGGTGTTCCCCTGGCGGCGAACTTCGTGCTGGGCTCAACAGCCAAAGGCTTTGTCTCAACCCGCATCAAGATGGGTAAAACCTCGAACGTGATCGCGGTGGTCAAGGCAGGCGGCAAACTGTACAGCGCCCGTAAAGAAGTGAAAGTCACCATCGGTGGCTGTGGTGGTTAATCCATCACTGGTGTTTAACGTAACTAAATTAAACGAGGTAACGAAAAATGGCTAAATCAATTCGTGCTCGCGCCAGTGCTAAAGGTGATACCACTACTGTGAAAGCACTGATTACCCATCCTATGGAAACGGGTCTGCGCAAAGACAAGAAAACCGGCAAGAAAATCCCTGCTCACTTCATCCAGGAAGTGGTCGCCAAGCATAACGGTAACACCGTGATGACGGCGCAATGGAGTGGTGCAGTCTCTAAAAACCCTTACCTGTCTTTCCAGTTTACTGGTGGCAAGAAAGGCGATTCTTTAGAGCTTTCTTGGGTCGATAATAAAGGCGGTAAGGATTCTATTACTGCCAAAGTTAAGTAATTGAGAACGGCAGGAGTTAAAACAATGAAAAAACTACTGATTGCACTTTCAGCGCTTTCCGTTCTAGGTGCTGCACCTATGGTTGCAGATGCCTCTCCGCAAAGCGATCTGAAAAACTTCCGCGCCTTCTTCTTTAAGAAGTTCCCAGGCGTAAAACTGCAAGACTACGGTAACGGTATCTATGCCCTTGACGAAACCCGTCGTTCTGAGTGGGAAAACATCGAAGAATTCCCTCCTTACGAAGATGGTATCGAACAGGGTAAACAACTGTTCAACAAGTATGGCATGGGTTCATGCTTCAAGAATGGTGGTATCGGTATCAAGCAAAACTACCCTTACTTTGATAAAAAATCCGGCAAGGTGCGTACATTAGTTAACGACATCCATGCCTGCCTGAAGAAGAAAGGTGTAGATGCCAAGAAAGCCGGTATTAAAACCAAGAAAGGTAAAATTACCGCTATCATGGCATACATGGCTTACACTTCACGTGGCAAAAAAGGCAACGTTGTTGTGCCTGATGACAAGCGTGCCATGGCAATCTACAAGCGTGGTAAACATCACTTCTACGCCAAGCGTGGTCAGCTGAATTTCTCGTGCGCTGATTGTCACCAGTACAATTCTGGCATGATGGCGCGTGGTAACCTGCTGTCACCTGCGCTGGGGCATACTTCTCACTTCCCGGTATGGCGTCGTAAATGGGCGAAGAAAGGTAAAGGTGCAACTGCTGGCTTCGGTACAATCCAACGTCGTTACGGTGGTTGTAACAAGCAGGTACGTGCCAAGCCTCTGAAAGCTCAAGGTGCTGAGTATACAGCTCTGGAATACTTCCACACCTACATGAGCAACGGCATCAAACTGAATGGTCCTGCTGTTCGTCAGTAATACCAGGATGTTTTGAGTCTCAAGAGGACTCTTCCTCAAAAAGCCCGGCAATAGCCGGGCTTTTTTTATTGAAGCGACCCATCAATTATGTTGCCAAAAAACCGGCCCTATTTTAGCTGTCTGAACCCAAATATTCTCCCTCACCCTAAAAGATTCATGAGTTGCAGCGTCCCGACAAATGATTCATAAGGCATTGATTCAAATGACAAATATTACTTTTGTTAAAGGTAATATGTTTTTTTCAGACCTGTTTCTCTGAATAATTTCAAGATATAATAATTAGTTAATTTATTGTAAAAAGTTAACACCTTCTCTGCTTCAGCAGTTCGTCGTGTTACCCAAGGACAATTTATCCATTTAATAAAGATTTACAGGAGAAGGCTCTCAATGACTTCCTTTGCGAATAAACAAAATATTAAACGTCTGATTGCTGCTGTGATATTTATTGTTTTAGGTGTCCTGATAAGCTTTTCAGTGCCAAGTACTGAAATTGCCTGGGTCATTTCCATTCTCCTGTTAACTATTTTCCTGTTTGCTTTTGAAATTGTTTCGGTTGATGTTGCCGCGGTAAGCATTATGGTGTTACTGGGCTTAACCGGGTTGTTTGGTGCCTCATTTGGCTTATCTGAGCCACTGGTTGATCCCCTTCATTTATTCGATGGTTTTGCCGGTAATGCAGTTATGTCCATCGTTGCTGTTATGATTATCGGCGCAGGTCTGGATAAAACCGGGCTAATGACAAAAGTAGCTGCCTTTATTCTGAAAATTGGCGGTACCACGGAAAGTCGTATCATTCCGATCATTTCAGCGACTGTAGGTTTTATTTCGAGCTTTATGCAAAACGTTGGGGCAGCAGCGTTGTTCCTGCCCGTTGTTAGCCGTATTTCATCCCGTACCGGGTTACCCATGTCCCGCCTGTTAATGCCGATGGGTTTCTGCGCTATCCTGGGTGGTACTGTCACCATGGTAGGTTCAAGCCCGTTGATTCTTTTAAATGACCTGATTGTTACCTCTAATCAGGCATTGCCTGCAGACAAGCAAATGGAAACCTTTGGCCTGTTTTCGGTAACACCTATCGGTGTTGTCCTGGTAACGACAGGGATCCTCTACTTTGTTATAGCGGGCCGTTTTGTCCTGCCTTCAATTAAGTCTGAAGCTGGTGATGCAACCAGCGCCATGGATTACTTCAAGGAAATCTACAACCTGGACTATGATCTGAACGAAATACTTGTCCCGGGAGACAATAGCCTGGTCGGCAAAACTCTCGAAGATATCGAGCATGACTATAAAATACGTATTATTGCCCTTCGTCGTGGTACCGATGATCTTCGTATCGGTGCTGGTGGTGTAGCCCGTGATACAGCCATTGAAGGCGGTACAGTACTTGGTATCGTTGCTTCTCCTTATGCCATTCAGAATTTTGCAAACACGTTCGGCCTGAAGACCCGCGCCGAGCTGTTAACCTTTACTGAAACACTCTCTGCTGCAAAAGCAGGTATTGCTGAAGTTGTTATCCCGCCCAGTTCTAAACTGGTTGGGAAAAGTGCACGCGATGTCTGGTTACGTAAAACGTATGGTCTGTCTATGCTGGCCATTCATCGTGGCGGAGAAACCCTGCGTGAAGGTGAAGGGATTCGTGATATGCCCTTACAGGCAGGCGATACCCTGGTTGCGCATGTAACATGGGATGCCCTTGCCAGGATTGAGAAAGATTCAAAAAATTTCGTGGTTGTCACCACTGAATACCCTCATGAAGAGTTACGTCCACAAAAACTGGGCTTCGCTATCCTGTTCTTCACCATCGCGCTGGGACTGGTACTCTTCTCCGATCTGCGGCTATCAATCTCATTACTGGTAGGTGCCATGGGCATGGTATTAAGTGGCGTACTAAGCATGGACGAAGCTTATGAAGCCGTAAGCTGGAAGACCGTGTTCCTGTTAGCCAGTTTGATACCGTTGGGAGCAGCAGTCGAAAATTCGGGTACCGCTGCCTGGATCGCTCAACAAACGCTGGAAATTCTCGGTGATGTTCCAGCCTGGACATTACAGGCTGCCATTGCGGTACTGGCAACCTTCTTTACCCTGGTGATGTCTAATGTTGGTGCAACCGTTCTGTTAGTACCACTGGCGGTTAATATCGCCGTTGCGGCCGGTGCCAAACCCGCTGTATTTGCCCTAACCGTAGCGATTGCCACTTCCAACTCGTTCCTGATCCCGACACACCAGGTCAATGCCCTGATTATGGGGCCAGCAGGATACCGTGTACCTGACTTTATGAGAGCAGGTGGCGTTATGACCATACTGTTCCTGGTTGTGTCATTAACAATGCTGAATGTCATCTTTTAACAATAATTAAAAAATAAAACATGGGGCAAACAACAAACTGCCCCCGTGTTTCGTTCTTACCGATGGGAGTTGCACTGTGAACAAACTAATCTCGACACTTGGTATTTTCCTATTGCCAGGTATAGCGTTGGCCTCGTCAAGTGGTGAGACTATTAACCTCACAACAAATGTTGTGGGTTATTCAGCCCTTGCTATATTCGCCATTGCTTACATCCTGGTAATGGCAGAAGAGTTTACTCACTTACGCAAATCTAAACCGGTTATCCTGGCTGCCGGAATAATCTGGGCAATGATTGGCTATGTCTATGCTTCTAATGGCATGAGTCATGAAGCAGAAGTTGCAGTACGTCATAACCTGCTGGAATACGCCGAGTTAATGTTATTCCTGTTAGTTGCGATGACCTATATTAATTCGATGGCAGAACGAAACGTGTTTGACGCTTTACGTGCATGGATGATCAATAAAGGTTTCAGTTTTCGCCAGTTATTCTGGATTACCGGTATCCTGGCATTCTTTATTTCTCCCATCGCGGATAACCTGACAACTGCACTTTTGATGGCCGCTGTAGTGATGGCTGTTGGTGGTGACAATCATCGTTTTGTAGTTCTGGCAATGATCAACATTGTTGTTGGTGCCAATGCCGGTGGTGCATTCAGTCCTTTTGGAGATATAACAACCCTGATGGTCTGGCAAAAGGGGATTGTCCATTTCTGGGCATTCTTTGCCTTGTTCATACCAGCCGTCGTTAACTTTCTGGTTCCTGCAGCTATCATGCACTTTGCGATTCCAAATGAAAAACCTTCTTCAACCAGTGAAGACGAAAAAATGAAACGTGGTGCAATTACCATAATCATTTTATTCCTGTTAACGATTATAACCGCGGTTAGTTTTCATAACTTCCTGCACTTACCTCCAGTACTGGGTATGTTAACTGGTCTTGCCTACCTGCAGTTCTTCGGCTTCTACCTGAAAAAAACACACAACTATGACCTGTCACCCTATAACGCTGAAAAAGCCAATCAGAGTATGGGAGAAGTTGTACCTTTCGATATCTTTAACAAGGTTGCCCGTGCGGAATGGGATACCCTGCTCTTTTTCTATGGTGTCGTTGTTGCCGTTGGTGGTCTGGGTTTTATTGGTTACCTGGCATTAACTTCTGATGTCATGTACACCCAATGGGGTGCCACTTCAGCAAATATTGCTGTAGGTTTGCTATCCGCGATAGTTGATAATATTCCGGTCATGTTTGCCGTGCTGACTATGAACCCAGAAATGGCCCAGGGCCAGTGGTTACTGGTAACACTCACCGCAGGTGTCGGTGGTTCATTGCTGTCAATCGGATCAGCCGCCGGTGTTGCACTAATGGGACAGGCACGCGGTATCTATACTTTCTTTGCCCACCTTAAATGGTCATGGGCCATTGGGCTTGGCTATGCGGCCAGTATCTGGACTCATATGTGGATTAATGCCAACTTGTTTTAAACAGGCGTATCATCTGTCGCTATATAAAAAAGCCTCTGTATGTGTACAGGGGCTTTTTTGTATCTTACCTCGAAGAAATCTGGGAGATGTTCATTTAATGATCTATTTTTGCTATCCTCGATTCATAACAATAATTTAACCAGGAAGTTTTGTGAAAAAGCTATTCTCTACCCTGTTGCCAATATTTCTCATGTTTTTGTTGTCTGGGCCTGGGTTTGCTGCTTCGGCCTCAGCAGAGAAAACTATGAATATTGATCTTACCGATCATGCCGTTGGTTATATTTCGATAGCAATCTTTATTATCGCTTATCTTGCCGTGATGGCGGAAGAGTTTACACAATTACGTAAATCCAAGCCCGTCATTGTAGCTGCAGGTATTATATGGGCAATGATCGCTTATATTTATGTGCAACATGATATGCCACATGTGGCAGAAGTTGCGATTCGTCATAACTTGCTCGAATACGCGGAGCTTATGTTATTCCTGCTTGTTGCAATGACATACATCAACAGCATGGAAGAGCGCCAGGTGTTCGATGCCTTACGTTCATGGCTCATTCGTAAAGGTTTTGGATTCCGAAATATTTTCTGGTTAACCGGAATTCTTGCATTTTTTATTTCCCCGCTAGCTGATAACTTAACAACGGCACTGTTAATGTGTGCGGTTGTGCTGGCAGTCGGAGGTACAAATACCCGCTTTATCAGTCTTGCCTGTATTAACATCGTGGTAGCTGCCAATGCCGGAGGTGCATACAGTCCATTTGGTGACATTACAACATTGATGGTATGGCAAAAAGATATTGTTGATTTCTGGACCTTTTTCAACTTATTTGTTCCTTCAGCGGTTAACTTCCTGGTACCTGCAGTTTTTATGCATTTCGCGATCCCTGATATTAAACCCGATGCCAGTGATGAACTGGTGGGTATGAAACGTGGTGCCAGACGCATGATATTTTTATTCTTCTGCACTATCGCAACCGCAGTAAGTTTTCACAACTTCTTATACCTACCACCAGTCTTTGGCATGTTAACTGGTTTGGGATATTTAAAATTTTTTGGTTATTACCTGAAAATCACCCATAACTATAGTATGTCACCGAATGATCCAAGGCAGGAGAAATATTCTGCAGGTGATGTTGTGCCTTTTGATGTATTTAATGGAATTGCCCGTGCAGAGTGGGACACACTAATGTTTTTCTATGGTGTGGTGTTATGTGTCGGTGGACTGGGCTTTATTGGCTATCTTTCACTGACTTCAGATATTATGTATAACCAGTGGGGTGCAACTGAAGCGAACGTGGCTGTTGGTATCTTATCTGCTATTGTCGATAATATCCCGGTCATGTTTGCCGTGCTAACCATGCAACCCGATATGTCACAGGGACAATGGTTGCTGGTTACACTCACAGCTGGTGTTGGTGGCAGTCTGCTATCGATTGGTTCCGCCGCAGGAGTTGCGTTGATGGGGCAAGCAAGAGGTAAGTATACTTTCTTCAGCCATTTGAAATGGACACCGGCTATTGCTCTTGGATACGCCATGAGTATCTGGATACACATGTGGCTCAATAGCTCGATGTTCTGATTTTACATATAATTCAGGCATGATTTATTTATCCTGACTATCTATAATCCATCCCTTCTACAGAACGTACACGCATAATTATGGATATGAATCAATTTAATGATGAAGAACTTCATCAGGCACTTAATCTTGAGACTGCGCAAATCAGCTGGACTGAGCTGCAGAGACAGTTTGCCGGAGGCCGGCTAATCAAGGTTTCCGATGATCTTGATTTAGTAAAAACTGCTATGAAGTTTGTGCGTGATGACAAGGAAACTATTGAAAAATGGATTGCCGAGGAAAAAATCATGCCAGCCAGTGATGAGGATGCCCGCCTCTGGAACGAAAAACAGGCTCATTTCTGGTCGGTTGTTGTCGCACCATGGGTACTGGCGCAGGAAATTCCCTCTTCCTGAAGAAAAAATAATTTTTTTCTTCACTGCACGAATTTATTGGTTATCTCGTTTTTCCTTCAGAATGACTACCCAGGAAACTGCATACTTTTCAGCCAATTGCATACTTTTTATATTTATTACTTTAAGTACAAATCTTGAGTATAAACTATTGTTATCGGCACATTTTTCGTGTTTCTTTAGCCTTTCTTACCAGTTTGGTGACATATATCTCATTGTTTTCAAATAAATTTTTAAAGTGTCCCCCTGGTCTGTCGATATCTTAATCAAGACAGTAAAAATCATTCTCCAACGGGCATATAAACAAGGGGTGTAGTATGAAAAAGTTATTCGTTCTCCTGACAGCATTCTTCCTTGCAAACGGTGTAGCATTTGCGGAACCATCCTCGTCAGACTGTGGTGATGATGATGTTAAACCTATCAATCTCACCGCAAATCAACAAAGCTAGACTTATAGTATTCACAGCCCCCCATTTAGGGGGCTTTACTACATAAAAAGCCTCATTACGAGGCTTTTTTCTTGGTCACCAAGCAACGCCTGATAGAAAAACAGTATAACTTTCTCTGCCAGGTGCTTACCGGCCAGGATGTGTATTTTGGAGAACGTCCACGTAATGCGCATCACTGGATGGTACTTTCAGGGCCTGGCATGCAAAATCAGGCCGTTAGGTGAGTCCGTTATGATATTACTAGTTGCTTGTTATTCTTGCTGACAGGAAGCACAGAAGACCTTACCCATGCGGATATGATATTGCACCTTGCTTCCTCCTTGTATTTCCTGCTCGCAACTGTCACATAGCGTAGCATCATCAATTATCATCGTTTCAAATCCTTCAACAGGAACTTCCTTACCAAACAGAATCTTGTTCCATGCTTTATCTTTTACAATATCCTGTCGATAAATTTCTTCAAGGGCATGGAAACGTCTCACCAGGTGTTCCTCAACTCCTGCCCTGCGTAAACAGGATTTCATTAAATCTGCACGATAATCAAACAGTTCGTCAGAAATTACCATCCAGTGATGCGCATTACGTGGACGTTCTCCAAAATAAACATCCTGGCCGGTAAGCACCTGGCAGAGAAAGTTATACTGTTTTTCTATCAGGCGTTGCTTGGTGACACCTGTAAAGTAGGGAGATAAAAGGGGATCTTCATATACCCTGGTATAGAAGTCGACCAGCACTTTCGAGAGAAGCCGTCCTTCATCAAGACCCTCCCACAGTTCTGGATCAGGATCCGGGTAATTACGACGTTCGGTCATTTTACTGCGTGCTTTTTCAACCGCATCGCCCATTTCCCAGAACGGATCTGTAATCACATCGTTTTCATTTGTGCCCGCATTCAGTACGGCATTCCGGGTATTTTTCACCATTTCAGGCTGACCGCAGAGATAAACGCGCCAGCCCTTTAAATTATCATGGTTGGTCAGTGCAACATCATTGGCTCGCCCGGCCTGGTAACCTTCAGGAACATTTTCACCAGAAACACAGAAATCCGGATAAAAATTTTCATATTTTTCAGCTAGTTGCCTTAGCTCATCCTGTAAATACAGTCCTTGTGAAGTTCGACTACCGTGATACAGGAAAATGGGGCCGGAGTGCCCACTTAAAAGCGCATCACGCGCAATTCCAACCAGTGGTGACAGGCCGGTACCTGAACCAATTAAGAGTATTGGCTGCTCCTGCTTCCCGGAAACATAATAACTGTTACCCGTTGCGCCCTGAATTTCCACCTCATCATTTTCCTGCAACTCATCAAATATCCAGTTACTCATTTTCCCGCCGGGAACACGTTTGACATGTATCTCCAGGAAATAATCTTCCTGCGGTACACTGGCCAATGAATAGCTGCGTATATCGTCGTTTTCATTTCTTAAATTGATAAACTGACCCGCGTGATAATAGAGTTGCGTTGCGGGTTCAATCAATAGACGACACACATCCGGCGCCAGGAATTCTTTTTTATAAATTACTGCACGGTTATACAGATCTGCTTGCCTGGGGGGCTCAATTTTCATATCACTGACAGGCAAACATTTACAGGGCAAAAAATATCCCTGTTCTTTCAGGGTGTCACGTAAACCTTTTTGTGCTTCTTCAGGCACTTCACCGTTCTCACAGCGCTGTAAACAAACATGACAAATGCCATTACCACATGAAAATGGTACCGTTACACAATTTCTCATAAATGTTTGCAGTACTGTCTCACCTTCGCGGCATGGGTAACTTTTACCCTGATAATTAATTTTTGTCATACTTGCTTAAATCTCTTTTTCTTGAATATGTTATTCTGCGTTTTTATCGGTATTTGTAACTTCGATGGTAGGGACATAGATATAGGTTTCTTTAGGGATAATGGTACTTTGTGCCTGCCTGGCAAGTTCCGCGATATTGGAAAATCCATTTCGAATTACCACCTGGAGCAGGAAATCTGAATTACACTCGTATTCCCGGCATACCTTTGGTCGTTTTTTCCAATTATTACAGTACCCGGTTTCCTTATCGATATGAATACAAAATCCTTCCGGATCTTTATCAACAAACCCCTTGGGAGGGGTTTTGCCATCCCCCTTCTCCATTTCATCAGGCTGTAATCGCACCATCATCCGGCAACAAAAAGTTGCACATCCCATTCGACGACCTTCCTCACAATCCACCAGGCGTGTTTTTGTGACCTCTGCCATTACTATTCCTCCTCTATCTACTCCTTGTATTTATATTAGAAGAATTTTCTTTATATGATTGCGGCCAGTCTCTCCGCGGTTTTTTTAGCTTCAAGTAATACCATTCCAAGGTTGATATTAGGTTTGGCCGCCAGGGCCAGAACATGCGTTTTGCCAATATGAACTAGCAATAGCACACCTTTAGCACCGTGCAATAACACTTGTTTGAGTTCACCGCGCTCCAGTTCTTTTGCAGTTGTATCAGCCAGGCCTAGTAGCGCTGCACACATTGCTCCTAGGCGATTTGGATCAACACCATCACCCAGTACTGCTGCCAGACTCAGGCCATCTCGTGAAATAACAGCAGAAGCTTCCATTTCATCCGATTTACCATTTAATTCTCTGAGTATGGGCCGAATAAATTTTGCAGTAACTTCTGTCACGCTTTCCTTTGTACCATCAGCATTATTTGTCATATCCTTTACTCTTGCATTTGCATGTTCCATCATTACATTCCTCATCTCTCTAATGATGATTTCATTACATCATTTCTCTCAAATAAACCCTGTGAATTTATTAATATTCCAGAAAGGGAAATGCAATGCCAGCAGATCAATTTAAAGTTATACGCGACCAAATGCTGGCATTGTATTCATTTTCTTATTTCTTCTATACCGCTGCTTCTAGTGTAGGCATTGAAGAACGAGCTTTGGTTAACACCATACCCAGGTTCGCAGATTTACGGCAAACATACACTACAACCTGCTCTTCATTTGCTTTGGAACGCATGAATACGTGGATCAGGTTGTCACTGTTGACAATAATTTCCTGGAAGTAATGATGTCCGTCGTTTTCAACACCACGGGCTTTTTTGAACATGCTTTCAATCAGCGTTACGTTTGAACCCTGGAAAATATCCGCTGTTGCAGCTGCAACAACTTCCAGTACTTCAGCTGGATGAGAGTCAACAGTTTTGACACCCAGTAGCATACCGGTAGTAAGATCTACATAACCTGCTGCAACACATTCAGGAATAGATGCGATTGAATCTTGTAAAGCTTTATCTAAAGACATTATTTTTCTCCTAAGTTGATATCAACATTTACACATTGTGATTTATGACGGTGTATTACACCGTTTTTTACTAATGTTGGAGTTTGAGACTGCATACGCAAACTCCTCCAAAAACTTAACCTGTTCTTCTGACTGCACCCAGCGAGGTTCTATGCTGCGTGCGGTTTCCAGGGCGTCAAGAGCTGATTTGCCCTCCCATATCATCTGTGCCACCAGCATAGTACCGGTTCGGCCCATACCTGCCTTGCAATGCATCGCGATGGCTTCACCCTGCTCGATGAGCGTTTCCATGTGTTCGCAGAACTCCATCGCCGCCTCAATCGTGGGTACCCCCATGTCCTTGATAGGGAAAGCGATTCCCTTGAGATCGAATTTTTCCAGTGATTTCTGACTGATCGGCTTTGTCGTCAGAGAAACCAGCACACTGACTCCCACACGTTGGAGAGCAGCAAGATCATAATTGAGATCGATTAATAGACCAGGTTTTGGCGTTCCTGCCAGTTGTCCTTTTCGTAACCAGAGGAAATTACGCGGACCAAACGAGTCGCTTTTATATTTTCGGGCAACATCCGGAACCTTGGGGCGGATTGGTTTAATGGTTGTCGTCTCTTCTTCATCTGACTCAGATTTATGTGTATCATTTTCAGCGAGATATTCGTCAGGTGTATCAGGTGAAGGCACGCAACAAGAACCACTCCTGACAAAATCAATAGCGGCCTGAGACTGGGGGTTCTTAAAAAAGTCAGCCGTTGGTTGTACTTCATGAACCCAGCCACCTGCCAGTAATGCCGTCTGACCACCAAGATCAATAGCCTGCCTCTGGTTGTGCACAACCACAAGTACAGCTCGGCGTTCCGCTTCCTGGATCAGGTAGTTCAATAAGCGATAACTCTCCTTTTCCTCCAGACCGGTTGTTGGTTCATCAACAAAAACAAGTTTCGGATTGGCTGCCACGGTACGCGCAATCGCCAGGTGACGCTGTAGACCAAGTGGAAGATCGACCACGCTATCGTCCATCCTGTCCAGTAATTCATCAAGGCCAGCTTTTTTTAACAGGCGTTGTGCCACGTCACGTTGCTGGGATAAATCCAGAGTGCGCCGTTCCGGCATATCATTAATTATATTTTCTCGAACGCTCGCCATCATCAGCTGGGTTCTTTGTGCGACAAGCGCAGGTAGTTCAGACTGACCGATAGGTGCACCTGCATACTCAACGTCGCCCCAGGTACGTAATGAAGGACTCGCATCATTTACGCCAGATAACGTACGCAATAAAGTCGATTTACCAGTGCCAGCAGGTCCAAGTAACACGGTCATACCGCGAGGCGGGATCTCAAGGTTAACACCGTTCAAAACGATCTTGTCACCAAAAGCAACTCCGAACTCTCGAAGAGACAGGAGAGATTCACTCATGCAGCCTCTCCACTTAAACCAGGATCCAGGGAGTATAACAAGGCCTGTATTAACATGATGACATCATCCTTCTTACGTGCATCAACCTCGAAAACTGGCGCACAAATATCAAATTCAGTCAGAATCGCCTGGTAATCAGAAATCCTGAAACCTTTTCCCAGTTCCATCCTGGATACACCCACAACAACACCATTACTATCAATAAAATCCTTAAAGGCCGTAACAAATGATCGTAAATTTTCAAGTGGTTCCGGATCGGAATCATCAATCATGATGACCACACCGATACTGCCATCAATCAGCAGGTCCCACATGAAGTTAAAACGTTCCTGTCCTGGTGTACCATAAAGGTGTAACATCTCACCGTTATCAAGGCGCATGCTGCCGTAATCCATCGCTACTGTAGTCAGCTCTTTCTTGTTACTTGTTTCATCTGTGGCAACCTGTTCCGTAGAAATCGGTTCGTTATCACTGATGGCTGTAATTGCAGTAGTCTTTCCTGCACCCACCGGGCCGGTAAAAATTATTTTGTGTTGACCAATCATTACTATTCCTTAAATTTATGGGTCTTAATTCTTTTTACTGATCTGACGTAAAATTGAAGACAACAAACCACGGCGGGTAATTTCTTTTTTCTGTACTGCATCAGGAGCAACCAGGTTATCTACTTTTCTTTCCGCATTTCCTGCCTGGCATGTCATTGCCGCTGCGCTATAAAATGAATAAACATCTTCCTGACTAATATCCAGGTTTGCTGCAATATCATCAAATGTACGTGGCTTACCTGCCCATAATGCAGCTATGCGCATACCGTTTGGTGTATTGGGAAGACGGGTAAAATTTGGCCAGCATTTTAAATAATGAACACTGGATGCCTGGGTGCCCTCTGGCAAGCGTCCACGAGCCGTTCGAAGTGCGAGGTCCCATAACAGGTACTCAAGAGGAATTGAACGTAATCCCTGAACTTCATCCTCTGTGAGACTACGTTGTTCAGTATTAATTTCCACACTGAATTCATCACTGAAAGTCGCAACACCAAGATTTTTTAGTTGGTTATCTTTTAAATCGGTATAAGCCTTATTTTGTTTTGGTACCAGGAGTAACTTACGGTCTCGCCAGCATTTCACATCAATTACGCAATCATTATCTGCATTTTCTTTAATACTGGCTGCCATTCTGCCAAGCAGGTAATCATCCGGATTAAAATAGATATCTGCTACATCTCTTGGTCCGGGTTTCTGTACTGTTTTCCTGACGGTATTTACAGTATCTGCTCTGGTCTCCATTAAACCGGCCGCTGAACTTACACCTGCCTTTTTTACTACTGTATTGGTTGCTGCTGCCTGGTTATCTGCCAGTGATACCACGTTGGAAGATTCTTCACCTTTATTCAGATCACTTGCTCTTGGTAATCCAGTTACAATATTGAAAATCGAATCCCACAAAACATCCAGCTTGGCAGGCTTGGACACATAAACTGTGCCCTTGATTTCACTTGGCTTTTCGGACATCACAATGGCGGGTAAATCTGGATATTCTTTTCTAAATGAATCCCAGGCATTTTCTTCTGTATCAAGGTCAACAATGCCAAGTTTTGCTTCTTCAGCGGGGACATGTTCACAGCGTCCTTTGAAGACCATCTTGAAAATGGTTGTCATCCTCGCCGTACAGCGTTCATCCATTCCAAATAAACCAACTCCAATTGGTGCCTGACCACTTGTATCCCCTGGTTTCATTGTTAATGTCCCTTGACCGTTAATTTAAAATTATTTTCAAGATGTTATTTGTTGAAACAATATGATTTATAGAATCAACTTAACCCACTAACCTTATCGGACATCAATTTAGTTATCTTTATCATTAAAAACACTTACGTAATGTGTATAAAATGTATACGTCAGGTTAATAAAAACACTGATCATCTACGTACGTAATACGTAGCAATATTAGTGATTTTGAAACTTAACATTTTATCAAGTACGTAGTACGTACGTGTTAACAAGCTGCGTGTGAGTGGGAATTAAGAAGGGATTCCTGATCTGGAATTAAATATTTAAAAAATGTTCATAGTAAATATTTTTTTATTTTTTAGATAAGGAATTCGGGAGAAATATTTTTTTATAGAAACGTGCCTGCCTGGTGGGCTTTTAACTGCCTGATTTCATGAAAATTCAGGGCTATTTCAGCCCATCATCAAGCTTTTTGGCACTTATTAAATAAGTATAGTTTTCGATATATTACCCGGAGAGGTATTTCTTAATCTCGTTAACAGAGCGAGTGCCAATTTTCATTAACGCCCGCTGGCGATGCACTTCAACCGTACGTGGACTTATGTCCAGTTGTCTCGCTATCACCTTGTTTGTCAACCCATCAGCAACCAGGCTCAGAACTTCCTGTTCCCGACTGGTAAGGCTTTCCGCTTTCTTCTTAAAGTCTTCCTTTTCTGAGTTCGCCTTACGGCTTTCTTTCTCAACCTGTAATGCCGCATTAATGGTATCTAGAAGCTGCTGCTCCTGGTAAGGCTTACCGATCACATCAAACGCTCCATCCCTGAAAGCTTCGGAAATAACAGAAACATCTGAATAGGCTGTGATAAACACGATAGGAATATCCGAGCCCATATCATTGAGCTCTTTTTGCAATGCAAGACCACTAAGACCAGCCATTCGAATATCAGAAACAATACAACCCGTCAGTTCACTATTATACTGTTCAAGGAAATCCAGGGAACTTGTAAATATATTGGTTTTTAAACCGACAGATTCAAATAATTCCTTAATGGAATCACGTACAGTACTGTCATCATCGATTATAAAAACAGTTTGCTCACTCATATCGATAAAATAAATTCCATGTTTATTTATTGAATTAAAAACATATTAAGTTGCTCAACTATTCATATCGCATTAACACGCATTTCACGTCCACATAAGCACACTAAGTATACACGTATATATTTTAAGTTCATACTGATCAAACACCATATTTTTCTAGTATAATTTATACGTGTACGTACGTATATAAAATATAATTTTCGAACTCTGCTGGAAATGTTTTTTGCTTATGTATTCAACCAGATAATGCTGTTGGGTGAGATGTATAATTAGTCATCAATTTTACCTACGGTTTTACTCAACTTTTCCCGTTATCCATCTATATGTATCTTTCTGTGTACACTGCTTTATTAATAATTAACATAGTGGCGACATGAGCCAGATGCTTTGCTGGGCTACTGGTTTTTCGCACAGGATAATGCTCCGTATAAGCCAACCTTGTCATTGAGTATTAGTTTAACAGTGATCTTTTGCATATTTTCCGACATCAACCCCTTGTTGAGAAAAGCGTTTATAAATTCTTGAGATGCAATCTTGTTTTTTAGCCTTGGAGCAATACCACCCGCAATAAGAAGTTCATCAACAGGATAGTAATGTAATGCTATATCACCGGCTATTGAACCATAAATTGAGATAAATAAATCGAGCGTTTTGCTGCACAGTTCGTCTTCATTTGCCAGCGCATGCTCAGTAATAATCTGTGCCGGATCATTGTTAAGCATCTCGTTTTTTACTACGAATGATTCAGAATACTGGTTCGTATCCCGTAAGAATTGATAAATCTTATAAAGACCACCACCTGAAAGAACCGTTTCAAGGCTGACATGTTT
>JARRJY010000013.1:3334-33613 GCA_037388705.1 Gammaproteobacteria bacterium | reverse complement strand
CCGATGCAAAACCAGCGTGCCCGGTTTCACTGGAAAAAATATAATACTGGTTGTCGAGCCATACACGGTGTGCGACGCCGAGCCCTGTGCCTGCGCCAATAATTGCCGAATCTGGATGAGTTTTAACGTTCAAATCAGAGCCTTGCTGAATAAGCAGTATATCTTTATCACCAAGTTCTGAAATACCAAGTGCAACAGCCATAAAGTCATTGAGAATTTTTACCCGGGATATGTTCAGTGTTTTTTCGAGCTGTGATTCACTAATTGACCATGGCAGGTTTGTTATTTTTGACTTTCCTGAAACAACAGGACCAGCAACAGCAAAACATGCCCTATCGATTTTTTGACTAAAATTGAAATCTGTTAAAAAGCATGCGATGACCTGTTCAAGACTCGCATAGTGATTGCTTGGGTAATAGTTCTCGGCAATTATTTCTCTTGTAATGGTTTATAAGACCATTGGTTGAACTATCATGAGTTACTACTTCTTGCGAGTCATTTAGTTCGTGCAGAATATTTTTTGCCAGTTGCTTACCTAATTCAACACCCCATTGATCAAATGAGTTGATATTCCATATTACACCCTGTACAAATATTTTATGCTCGTAAAGTGCAATAATTGAACCTAGCGTTTTAGCATCCAGCGTATCGAACAAAATTGTGGTTGTTGGTCGATTCCCGGGAAAAATTTTGTAAGGCAGAAGTTTCTCAATTTCCTGCTCGTGCAGACCTTCTGCTACCAGTTCCTTACGCGCCTCTTCTGCAGTTTTACCTCGCATCATAGCCTCTGTTTGCGCAAACACATTCGACATTAAGGCGCGATGATGTCTGGCTATGCAGCGAAAACTCCAGACTGGTGCGAGTATATCTGATGGAACCAGCTTGGTACCCTGGTGTAGCAACTGGAAGAAAGCATGCTGCCCGGCTATACCAATTTCACCAAAAATTACGGGGCCGGTTGTATAATCAACTTCATTTCCTTCACGGTCAACATATTTACCGTTACTTTCCATATCTGCTTGCTGTAAGTAGGCCGGAAAACGATGAAGGTGTTGATCATAAGGTAGTACAGCCATGCTTTGTGCTTCAAAGAAATTGTTATACCAGATACCCAGCAACGCCATTATGACTGGGATATTTTCTTCCAGGGGTGAATATCTAAAATGTTGATCGACTTCGTACGCCCCTTTTAGTAACTCATCGAACTGTTCTGAACCTATCGCGATTACAATAGACAAACCAATGGCGGACCATAACGAATAGCGGCCACCTACCCAATCCCACATCTTGAAAATATTGTCTTCAGAAATCCCAAACTCTTTTGCAAGTGCAATGTTCGACGTTACTGCCGAAAAGTGTCTGTCAATATATTCATCGCTTCCCAGTTTATTAATATACCACTGGCGTGCCGTTTCCGCGTTTACCATAGTATCCTGGGTAGTGAAAGTTTTTGAAGCTATAATAAAAAACGTCGTTTCTGGATTTAAATATTCCAGCGTGTCGTTAATATGGTTCTCATCAATATTGGAGACAAAATGTATATTTAAATCATGTAGAGAGTGAGGCCGCAAAGCCTCTGTCACCATCTGTGGTCCCAGGTGTGAACCACCAATTCCTATATTTACAACATC
This sequence comes from Gammaproteobacteria bacterium, assembly GCA_037388705.1. GTDB lineage: Bacteria > Pseudomonadota > Gammaproteobacteria > UBA6429 > Thiohalophilaceae > JARRJY01. The sequence continues at coordinate 31,982 of JARRJY010000013.1, read as the reverse complement.
AGTAATTGCCTGGTTAGTTGCCCCTCGCCATTTCCGGGTACGTATTTTTTCCGCCAGGTCCTTAACACGTTCACGTTCACTTCTTATCTCAGGAAGAATATCCACACCATCAAGTAAAAGTGGCTTATCACCCTGATCGCGTAGCGCTGTATGTAGTACTGCACGGTGTTCCGTGTGGTTGATCTGCTCTCCCTGGAACATTTCCTCTATCCATTCAGACAGGTTTACTTCCCTGGCAAGTTCAAGCAACAGTTTTATTGTTTCATCATTTATACGATTTTTTGAATAATCATAGAGAATATCGTTGAGCTGTAATGAATAATTTGTGAAACGATTCTTGTCCCCTTCAAACATGTCACGCATATGTACATGCTTAATTTCATCATAGTGCTTTAACAGGGATTGCCATGCAGCAGATTGCCTAAGCTTGGACATTGATACAAATTCCTTTGGTTTAACTACCTTATCATTAGTTGTCATATTTATGAATCAGCAAAATCCGTTCCAACCTGTTCATGCACTGGTTTTACAGTGTTATTATTTCTTCCTGTAGAAACTTGGTCATCTCAGGGTGCAAAATGACAGGAGATTTTACATGCATGCACCATTTTTGCGCATAAATATGACAATTTTTTGAAGTGTAGCATCTTTAGCCTGAATAAATTGCTGATTTTCTGGCCCATGAAATGCATAAATTTATCAATTACTTAACTAAAAACAAACACGATGAATATTAAGACAATAACCACCACGCCCTATGCTGATCAAAAACCTGGTACCTCTGGTTTACGTAAAAAAGTACCGCATTTCCAGCAGGAGAACTACCTGGAAAACTTTGTACAATCAATATTCAATGTTGCCTCGGAGCTCAAGGGCAACTTGCTTATTGTTGGTGGCGACGGACGTTATTACAACAGCCATGCAATCCAGGTAATCCTGAAAATGGCTGCCGCGAATGGCATCAGGAGAGTCATGGTGGGTGAAAATGGCCTGTTGTCTACCCCGGCGGTTTCTCATTTAATCAGAAAATACCACGCGGCAGGTGGCCTCATTTTATCGGCCAGTCATAACCCGGGAGGTCCAGAAGGTGATTTTGGTATCAAGTTTAACATTAACAATGGCGGACCTGCCCCCACGTCCTTTACCGATACCGTGTTTGAAACAAGTAAAACCCTGACAAAATACAGTATCACTGAAATTGAAGATATCACTCTCGATAGACAAGATACCTGTTATATCGGCGATATGCAGATTGATATAATTGACCCTGTCACAGACTACGCAGACCTGATGGAAGAACTTTTTGATTTTGATAAGATTAAATCACTTTTCAAATCAGGCATGCTCACCATGTGTTTTGATGCCATGCATGCTGTTACGGGTCCCTATGCCAGGGAAATTTTTGAAAGCCGACTATCCGCTAATATTGGCGCGGTGATCAACGGGACACCCTCTAAAAACTTTGGTGGAGGCCACCCTGATCCAAATCTTGCCCACGCTAAAGAACTGGTGGCGACAATGAATGCTGGTCCCAATGCCCCAGGCTTTGGCGCTGCATCAGATGGTGATGGCGACAGGAACATGATCCTGGGACAGAGTTTCTTCGTTAATCCCAGTGACAGTCTGGCCATTATGACTGCCAATGCTCACCTGCTACCAGGGTACAGACAGGGTATCCGTGGAGTTGCCCGTTCATTACCAACCAGCCGTGCTGTTGATAAAGTTGCCGAAACCATGGGGATTGACTGTTATGAAACGCCAACGGGCTGGAAATATTTTGGCAACCTGCTCGATGACAAGCGAATAACTTTATGTGGAGAAGAAAGCTTTGGATCTGGCTCTGATCACATAAGAGAAAAAGACGGTATCTGGGCTGTACTATTCTGGCTTAACCTGATTGCAGAGAAACAGCAATCTGTTGAAGAGATAACCCGAACACACTGGACACGCTTTGGCCGACATTATTATACAAGACACGATTATGAAGCCATTGATTCAACCATTGCCAATGAATTGGTAAATAATCTGAGAAGCCTTGCTCCATCACTTGCTGGTAAAAAATTTGGCCAATACCAGGTCATTCAATGTGATGACTTTAGCTATACTGATCCCGTTGACAATAGTATTACTCACCAACAAGGTATCAGGATCCTGTTTGATGATGAATCACGCATCGTCTTTAGATTATCAGGAACCGGTACAGAAGGTGCAACCCTGCGTGTCTATATAGAACGATATGTGACAGATACGTCTTGTCATGAACTGGAAACACAAACTGCACTCCATGAGTTAATAGCCATTGCTGACAATATTGCTGAAATAACGCAGCGCTGCCAATGTAAAGGCCCTGATGTTATTACGTAAATACCTGTAACATCAGGTTTTTAATTTCCAGATATCCTCGTTATATTCTTTCATCGTCCTGTCTGTTGAGAAAAAGCCACTACAAGCAGTATTCATAATACTCTTTTTTATCCAGGATTCACGATCCCGATACGCCCTGGAAACCATTGCCTGTGTATCAATATAACTTCTAAAGTCTGCCAGGGTAAGCCAGGGATCATTTGGACTTAACAAAGATTCAATAATGTCATCAAATATCCCATACTCGAAAGAGTTAAAATGACCACATTGCAGAAGATGCATGACACGTTTCAGGTCATCATCCTCATTGACAATTGCCTGGGGGTTGTAGCTGCTGTGCCGTTTATCAACTTCATTAGCCTTAAGACCAAACAGGAAAAAATTATCTTCACCCACAGCATCCAGGATTTCTATATTGGCACCGTCATACGTTCCGATGGTGATTGCACCATTCATCATGAATTTCATATTACCGGTGCCTGATGCCTCTTTCCCCGCGGTTGATATCTGTTCAGACAGATCCGTGCCGGGACAGATTATTTCCATCTTCGACACACCATAATTGGGAATAAAGGCCAGTTTCAGCCTGTTACCTACCTGTGTATCATTATTCACCACATCGGCAACATTATTAATTAACTTGATAATAGACTTGGCACGAAGGTAGCCTGGAGCGGCCTTGCCTCCAATCAAAACACATCGATTTGTCCAGTCTGTTATATCATCACGCTTGATACGATCATATAAATGAATCACGTGCAGCACATTAAGCAGTTGCCTTTTGTACTCATGTATACGTTTAACCTGAACATCGAACAGTGATTCAATATCAAACTCTATTCCACAGTCATTTTTTACCATATCGGCCAAGCGACGCTTGTTTTCCTGCTTAACATTAAACCATTTTTCCTTAAACTTGCTGTCGTTAGCGTATTTTTTTAATCCTTTGATATGTTCAAGATTATTTACCCATTTATCACTAATCTTTTTAGTGATAAGTTTGCTCATTAAAGGATTTGAATGTGCAATCCAGCGACGAGGCGTGACCCCGTTGGTTTTGTTATTAAACTTCTCTGGCCAGAGCTCATAAAAGTCCCGGAACAGGCCATTGGTTAACAGCTGCGAATGTAATGCTGCTACACCATTAACTGAAAAGCTTCCAACAATAGCAAGATAGGCCATACGCACATGCTTGACATCTCCTTCCTCGATCAATGACATTCTGCTTTGCCTGTCGATATCCCCTGGCCATTTTCTTGCAACCTGCTTAAGAAACCGGGCATTTATTTCATATATAATTTCCAGTAATCTTGGCAGCAGCTTTTCAAACAGCTGAACCGGCCATTTTTCCAGTGCTTCCGGTAGCAGTGTATGATTTGTATACGCCATGGTGCTGGTTGTAATATCCCACGCATCGTCCCATGACATATCCTTTTCATCTATCAATAACCGCATAAGTTCTGCAACGGCAATAGTAGGATGCGTATCATTCATCTGGAAAACATTCTGGATGGCAAACTGGCTGAAATCATTATTCTCATTGAAGCTCCACATGCGAAAAACATCCTGCAGACTCGCCGATGCAAGGAAATACTGTTGTCTTAAACGAAGCTCTTTGCCATTTTCACTTGCATCGTTTGGATAAAGTACCATAGTGATATGTTCAGCATCATTCTTTGCTTCGACGGCTTCCGCATAACTGCCAGCATTAAAATCTTCAAGGTTAAACACATTTGTTGCAGTCGCACCCCATAAACGTAATGTGTTTACCGTTTCATTCTTGTAACCGGAGATTGGAACATCATACGGAATTGCCAGGACATCCGATGTATCCAGCCAGACCCTACATCTTTTCCCGTTCGAGTCTGTCTGTGTTTCTACATGACCACCAAACTTGATGACCTGCGAATATTCAGGTCGTTCCAGTTCCCACGGGTTACCGTCTCTTAACCAGTGATCCGGTTCTTCAACCTGGTAACCATTTTCTATATCCTGGCGAAACATGCCGTATTCATAACGAATACCATAACCAATTACGGGTAATTTAAGAGTGGCACAGCTGTCCATAAAGCATGCTGCAAGCCGCCCAAGCCCGCCGTTTCCCAGTCCCGCATCGTGTTCTTCGCTACAGATCCTTTCCAGATCCTGTGCAAATTGATTCATGGCTGTCTTTGACTGTGCATCTATATCAAGATTCAGTATATGGTTACCCAATGAACGACCTATTAAAAATTCCAGGGACAAGTAATAGGCTTTTCGTACCCCTTTTGCTTCATAAACCTTCCTTCATACAGATAATAAGGTACACAACCGACAAACCTACCCAGGTGTCGCGTCAAATATCTTTCAAAATCATTTGCCAACGATGCACTGTCCGAAGGTAATTTTTCCATTTCAGGTAGTTCACTACTGCATATTTCCTTGATATTCGACATATTTTACCTCTCATATAACCGCATTAAATGAGAAAATGTTTGTGTTGTTTCGTTGTTGATTTGGTTCCATTTAAATCGCCATTGCCAGTTACCACCAATCGTCCCCGGCACATTCATTCTGGCAGAGTTACCCAGGCGCAAAACATCCTGCATGGGAATTACACATAGAAATGACACAGATGAAAATGCCATGCGTATCAACGTCCATGTAGCCTGTTCAGTTGACATATCGCTGATCCCACTATAAGCCTCGAAATAGGGTTTATTATAGTTGTCTTCGTTTTCTGCCCAGCTCACCGTCGTGTCATTATCATGTGTACCTGTGTACACCACGTCACCTGCCTTATGCCGATGAGGTAAATGCGGGTTCTGGTTATTTCCATCAAACGCAAACTGTAATATTTTCATCCCTGGCAGGTTAAATTCTTCTTTCAGCGCAATAACCGCTTCAGTAATCACACCCAGGTCTTCAGCTATCAGGGGCAAGTGTTCAAATGTACTGAACATCATTTGCAACAATTCCTTGCCTGGCACCTCTACCCAGTGACCATTCATTGCAGTGGTATCTTCAGCGGGAATTTGCCAGCAGGCTTGCAATCCCCTGAAATGATCAATGCGAACCATGTCGAAAAGTTCAAGCTGAGTTTCCAGACGCTCTTTCCACCATTTATAATTTTCAGACTGCATATAGTCCCAGTCGTACAGGGGATTACCCCAGCGTTGTCCCGTATCAGAAAAAGCATCAGGTGGCACACCAGCCACGTAATGCATTTCACCATCATCATCCATGAGAAAATTTTTTCTTTCCGACCAGACATCCGCACTATCCCTGGCAACAAAAATTGGGATATCACCAAAAAGTTCAACATCATGTTTCCTGGCGTACGCGCGGATTTCGTGCCATTGAGTGAAAAACACGAACTGTTCAAAAAAGGCCTGTTTAATATGTTGCTGTAGCTCCCAACGCGCATCATCAAGCGCATTCCTGTTTCTGTGGCGTAATTCTTCTGGCCATTCATACCAGGGTTTGTCCTGGTACTTGCACTTTAATGCCATAAAAAGCGCATAATTTTCCAGCCAGTGTGAATGTTGCTGAATAAAACCCGTTAACCTTGACATCCACTCTTGATCGTTGGCTTTATAAAAGTATTCTTTTGCCTGTCTTAGACAGGTAATTCGGTATCCCGGGGATGTTTCATTTGATTCAATTGTATCTTTTGCAAGCCAACCTTTATCTACAAGCCACTCAATGCTGATCAATGCCGGGTTTCCTGCATGTGAAGACAAGCACTGGTAAGGTGATTTATCATCATGCGTCGGTCCAAGAGGCAGCATTTGCCAGACTTTAAATCCTGTCGCACTTAAATATTCAATAAAGCGATAGGCTTCATGACCAATATCCCCATTATCCAGTCTGCCAGGCAACGAAGTAGGATGTAACAATACGCCTGCGCGACGCTGCCTGTTTACCGTATTATAATGGGTACTTCTCACCATCACTTATTGTTGTTGGCCTGGCAACATAGTCCCACCCATAAGGGGATTTCCCGTGCCAAAGGAAAATGCATGTGCCAGGTATTCAGGTGGCTCTTGCTTGAGCAGTTGATAGAGGTTACATAAATGCAGTCGGTACTGTTCATCGAATGCGGATACTGATTCTGCCGAGTTATACTCACCAAACCACCAGAACCAGTCTGAACTTTCACAGGTAGCCAGTTGCATTTCGGCAGCCACGATTTCTTCATCAGACAGGTTCCCGGATGCAATTACCCTGTCATAGGTATTCTTGGCCTCAACCAGCATATCCCATGCACGGTTTTTATCTTTTTCGCCAATCCAGGTAGAAAAAGTGCCATATACCCAGCTTCCTGCCACGATGTCGTTTAAAGTCTTTTTCTCAGTGTGAGATTCAAGGTACTCACTGTACGTTGTTAGCTTCAGGTTTTCATGTTCTGCCAATTGTTTATATAGTGCGGTTATGAAATAAAAACCATTTTCAGGATAGTATTCCCACGCATTTTCACCATCCAGGATAATTGACACGATTGCACCTGGAGTATGCGTGCACTCTTCTGCGATCTTTTCAAGATGATGAACAAGATTTGCCACAGCATCATCCGCATGCCAGTCAGAATACTTAAATCCTATCAGGTCAGAAAGTCCATCGTCTCTGAAAAAACAGGTCATGCCAATATTCTTGTACTGGTAGGCTTCATGGAGACAACCTGATACTTCAACACCTGATTTTTTCAGTGAATTCTGCAAGACTGATTCACCGCTGGCGACCCAACTGATATCCATCTCTGACAGAAGTTCGAGGGTTTCAGCACTGATACTGCCTTCAGATGGCCAGCAACCACCGGGAATAGAACCAAAATATTTTTTAAATACTTCGACAGCCTTTTTTACATGCCACTGGCTTCGTTCCAAGCCACCCGGATATTCACTTGCCACCGGCATTTCAGCATCGGGTAATGCCTGCTTTGTTGATTTGAGATCCAGTAATAAGGGGACGATTGGGTGTGCATACGGCGTCATTGATAACTCTATACGTTGCTGCTCCGCCAGTCTCCGGTAACGACTTATAACGCTACTGATAAGTTCATAAATTACTTCAACAAGACTACGTCGATCATGAATAGTGAAGTGCTGCGCTTTTTTCATTAACGATTTAATACGTATGTCAGAATTACGCACCGTTTCTGCCATCCACGCAAGATGATACCAGACCAGGATATCGACGAAAAACTGCTCTGAGTAATAGGTCAGCGTCTGAGGCTTGTCCAGAGCCTCTTCACCAATTTTTACCAGGTTATTAAAGGTTTCAAAACGTTGCACCAGTCTTTTCTTATTGGCCCGTAAACAGGACTTAAGAATATGAATACGGTTTTCCTGATCCAGAGTAAGGATTGGTCCAGCCAGTGAAGAGAGAAGTGGATCACGTAACGCCCCGCCGTGATGTAAATACTCACCTAGTTGGAATGCATAATCATCAATCTGTTCCAGTAATACTGGTGCAAAATTTACAACCGCTCTCGCTTTTTCATTATTTTCCAGGTGGGCTACCATATCGACATAATCTTTAATGGTATGAAGATATGTCCATGGCTGATGATATTCCCCATTACGAAGATCACGATATTCCGGTTGATGCATATGCCAGTAAAGCACTACATTCAATGGCTGATGCTGCTTGATACTATCTGACATGGTGTAGTTCCTGCCCAAGCATGTCAGGGGTTACCAGCACCACACCTTTTGGCGAAATATAAAAACGTTTTTTGTCTTCTTCCTCGTCCATTCCAATAATAGTTTCATCTGGTATCTCACAGCCTTTATCAATAACTGCATGAAATATCCTGCAATTTTTTCCAATGGTCACATCTGGCAATACAACTGATGAATCGATTTTTGTATAATTATCTACAGTAACATTGGAAAAAAGTAATGAATGTCTTACTTTTGCACCCGAGATAATACATCCCCCAGAAACCATTGAGTCAACTGCCATACCCCTGCGATCATCGTCATCAAAAATGAATTTTGCAGGGGGAAGTTGTTCCTGGTTGGTCCAGATGGGCCATTCATCATCATAAAGATTAAGTTCTGGAGTAACACCAATCAATTCCAGGTTCGCTTCCCAGAAAGCATCTATAGTTCCCACATCACGCCAATATGACTGAATGCCTGTATTTGCATCAGTAAATGGGTAGGCAATCGCACGATACTTCTCGATAGCATAAGGAATAATATCCTTGCCAAAATCATGACTGGAGTCCGGAGTATCTGCATCACGAATTAACAATTCAAACAATAATTCTGTGTTAAAGATATAGATCCCCATTGAACATAATGCTTCATTACTTTTCCCCGGCATTGGTTCAGGTTCATCTGGTTTCTCAATAAAACTGTTTATTTGAAAGTCTTTATTAACACCCATAACCCCAAAAGCTGAAGCGCTTTCTATTGACATTTCGATACAGCCGACAGTAACATCCGCGTTGCTTTCTACATGTTTCGCCAACATCGCACCGTAGTCCATCTTGTAAACGTGATCACCTGCCAGAATCAAAACATAATCAGGTGAATGGGACCTGATGATATCCAGGTTTTGATAGATTGAATCTGCTGTTCCTGAATACCATGATGCTTCTATACGTTGTTGGGCAGGCAACAATTCTACAAACTCACCAAACTCACCTCTTAGATGCCCCCACCCTTTTTGTATATGCAGGATTAGTGAATGCGCCTTGTACTGTGTAAGCACGCCAATTCGACGTATACCCGAGTTAATACAATTCGAAAGAGGAAAATCTATAATACGAAACTTGCCGCCAAATGGGACAGCCGGCTTGGCCCGCCACATGGTAAGATGTTTAAGTCGCTCGCCACGACCCCCCGCCATAATTAATGCCAGGGTATTTCTTGTCAGATTACTGACAAAACGTGGTGACTTTTGCTTTTTCATTCTTACCTATTCTCGCCCGAATGTGATGACCTGGAATCCGCTTGGCTCAGGTTATAGCCAGAATATGAACACCGTGTTGCAAAATGATTACTGCAAAAACCAGACCATGTAACATATTCACAAATATGACATAAAACAGATAATAAAAGTTCTCAACTACGCCTTTTTATTGTGCAAATAAAAAAGAATCGGGATAGTATATGCCTTATTTAAGTGCATGTACTAAACATGGCAAATTCTGCAACCGGTTAATAGGCTACTTATAGCACAATAATAAAGGATAATATCCAGCATCAGGATAAATAAAAGTGTGCACGGAAATTGCTTACATCAATGGTAAATTGTTCAGCCAGTACTATGCTGGTGTTTCGAGATGCCCGGGGAAGGAAATAGATGCCAATGTCTAGGGATAATACACCAGAACCGAATTTATCAGCCGAGATAATTGCCAAAACCATGGAGGATTTAGGGAGGATTGAACTTGCCTGTCACCATGAACCTTTTAATATACTTGGCAACAAGGCCAGGTACAGTGATAGTTTCCTGATTTTCTATTCCCCGGATACCATGGAACTCTCTGTAACTGAAAAAAAGATACCTGCCTTTCGTCTTTCTGACAGTGATTTTTTTGCCTGTACAGAGCACCTGGATCTTATTGGTGATCATTATATTATCAATCGAATAAATTCAGAACATAATAAATGCTCGTATTATGATCCGTACAGTTTTGAGCCCCAGATACAAGATTATGACCTTCACCTCTTTGCACAAGGTAAACATTTACATGTATACCGAATTCTTGGCGCTCATCCAAAAATCATCGATGGTGTCGAAGGTGTCCTGTTTGCGACATGGGCCCCGAATGCCTCCAGGGTAAGTGTTGTCGGAGACTTTAACAACTGGGATGGTCGTAAGCATCCCATGCGATCCCGAGGTGGAAGTGGTATCTGGGAATTATTTATTCCCGGGTTAGCAAGCAACAGTCTCTATAAATACGAGATACGCAACAGGGATACAGGGCTCGTACAATCAAAATCTGATCCTTATGCGCAGCAACTCGAACTCCGTCCACGAACCGCCTCGGTTGTAAAAGATAGTAGTGACTTTGACTGGTCTGATAACATCTGGCTTAAAAAGCGACATGAAAACGACTGGTTACACGAACCTTTATCAATATATGAATGTCACCTTGGTTCATGGCAGCGTGATGATAACGGGGATTTTCTAACATACCGCAAACTGGCACATCGTCTTGTTGACTATCTAAAAGAAACGGGGTTTACCCATATCGAATTATTACCCGTCACTGAACACCCCCTCGATGCCTCCTGGGGATATCAAACGACCGGTTATTTTGCAGCCACCCGCCGCTTTGGTAGCGCCGATGACTTTCGCTATTTTGTCGATTATTTTCACAAGCACGACATTGGTGTGATCCTTGACTGGGTACCGGCCCACTTTCCCAAGGATGAACATGGACTTGCCAGGTTTGATGGCAGCGCTCTCTATGAACATGAAGATCCGCGCAAGGGCGAGCATAGAGACTGGGGTACGTTAATCTACAACTTTGGTCGTAATGAGGTTAAAAACTTTCTTATATCAAGTGCAATATTCTGGCTGGAAGAATACCATATTGATGGATTACGTGTTGATGCCGTTGCCTCAATGTTATATCTCGATTATTCACGGGAAAACGATGACTGGATTCCAAACCAGCATGGTGGAAATGAAAACCTTGAAGCAATTGATTTTCTGCGCCAACTAAATACAGTTACCCATGCTAACTTTCCTGGAACCATGATCATGGCTGAAGAATCAACGGCCTGGCCACAGGTTACCCGCCCAACCAGCCTTGGTGGTTTAGGTTTCAGTATGAAATGGAATATGGGCTGGATGCACGATACGCTAAACTATATGTCAAAAGATCCAGTGCACCGTCACTATCATCATGACCAGCTTACCTTTGGCCTGCTTTACCTGTTCAGTGAGAACTTCATTCTGCCTTTTTCCCATGATGAAGTTGTGCATGGTAAGAGCTCAATGTTATACAAAATGCCGGGGGACGAATGGCAGAAATTTGCCAATCTTCGTCTTCTGTATACCTATATGTTTACCTATCCGGGTAAAAAACTGTTATTTATGGGCTGCGAATTTGCACAAGGGGAAGAATGGAACCATGATAAGTCACTTGACTGGTATGTATTACAGTATCCTCTCCATGCTGGTATAAAAAAGCTTGTTACTGATCTCAATCACCTATACATACAGAATAATGCCTTACATAAGTTTGATTTTGACAACCAGGGTTTCGACTGGATAGATTGCCATGATACCGATCAATCAATCTTATCTTATGAAAGAAAAAACGAAAATGAAATTTTGAGCATCGTGCTTAATTTTACGCCTGTTGTAAGAGAGAATTACCGGATTGGTGTACCTGGCCCAGGTCGCTATGAAATCATGTTCAACTCAGACTCAGAATATTACTCTGGGAGTAATGCCGGCAGCTACGCAATAATTGAGGCAGAAAATATCGCCTGGATGAACCGTCCTGCATCCATTAATCTCTGTTTACCTCCCCTGGCAGGTTTAATAATTAAAAAAGTCTCATGAGTAATGTACTCTATGTTAGCAGTGAGGCTTATCCCTTCATTAAAACCGGTGGTCTTGCAGATGTGGCCGGTAGCCTGCCAAATGCCCTTCGCAAACAGGGACAGGATGTACGCCTGCTATTACCAGCATACCCGGAAGTATTAAAAAAAGTTACCAAAAGTAAAAGGCGTGCGGTTACATCGTATTACCATCTCCCAGTTGAAATCATCGAAACACGCTTGCCGGGTACTAGCGTCGTTACCTGGCTTGTCAATTGCCCTGCTGTATATGACAGGCCAGGAGGCCCTTACCTGGATGAGAATGGTGATGAATGGCCGGATAATGCCCTACGCTTTACTATTTTCTGCCATGCGGCTGTAGATATTGCACTGGGTAAGCTTGAACTGACCTGGCAACCTGACATTGTTCATTGCAATGACTGGCAATCAGGACTTGTTCCTGCATTGCTCAGCCTGCATAAAAAAAGACCCGCAACAATTTTTACCATTCATAACCTTGCTTACCAGGGTGTTTTTGATCACCAGGCTTATGCCGATTTATCACTTCCTCCATTACTGTGGCATATGGATGGTGTAGAGTTTTATGGCAATTTTTCCTTCCTCAAGGCTGGACTTGCCTACGCTGACAAAATAAATGCTGTCAGCCCCACTTATGCGAAAGAAATCCTGGAACCTGATAATGGATATGGGCTTGATGGGCTCTTAAATCATCGTATTGATGATCTCAGCGGTATTCTTAATGGTATCGATGTGAAGCATTGGAACCCGGGTACGGATAGTTTTATTGTTCAAAAATATAATCGTAGAACATTAAGTAAGAAAAGACTTAATAAAACAGCACTTCAGGAACAACTTTCACTACCTGTCGACGAAGCAATTCCCATGATAGGTATGGTTGGCCGACTTGTATCGCAAAAAGGCCTGGAAATCATTCTGCAAAGCCTTCCTGATGTAATGTCTATGCCGATACAGCTTGTGATCCTGGGAACAGGTGAACTTCATTACGAAATGCTATTGTCGGAATGGGCCGATAGTTTCCCGGAAAAAATGAACGTGACGATCGGCTACAATGAGTCACTTGCTCACCAGATTGAGGCGGCTAGCGATATCTACCTGATGCCCTCGGTATTTGAACCTTGCGGACTGAACCAGTTATACAGCCTTCGCTATGGAACATTACCGCTAGTCACGCCTGTTGGTGGTCTTGCAGATACCGTGGTTAATGCCAGTGAAAAAAACATCAAAAACCAGACCGCTAATGGATTTGTGCTAAATAATAATTCTTCATCGGCACTGTGTTCAACCATACAAAGTGCACTCAGATTATATGATCGTCAAGAAACCTGGCTACAGATACAGCTTACCGCCATGAGCCGCGACTTTTCATGGGCGACCAGTGCAGATAACTACATTCAGCTATATAAAAAAGCGCTTGAGAAAACCAGGCACTAATTTGTCTAGCTGTGTAGCTTTTTTGCTGAATCAAAGCAATCCTCTCGCCAAATACATCCTGCCTGGTCACACTCTCCATCTATGGCGGAGGCAAAACAATCAAAGTTACCTTCCGACAACTGAATTTCATGAATGAGATTTAATTTGCTCATTCGAGAGGTTTTGATATTGAAACCTTTTGCCATCTCACGAATTTCCTGCATCTTCATCGTCACGCTCCTTTTGTTAGTTGCTTATTTCGTTTTCCACGCAATATCTACACCAGACATTTTTTCTGTCTGGTTTACAAAAAAACAATAACTTAATTACTTTCCAGGTGTTTTTTTCGCACTAATAAATATCGCCTTGGAACTGATTGCACACCTATTGTGCTATTTACGTATAGCGAGTTAAAACTACAGGGAATGTGCTGACTCGTTGACAAACCAGTCTATGTCACCAAGGCAATTTACCGGTAACTGTTCTCCTGACTTTATTGACTTGATAATTTCTGCTTTGCCAGAACCACATGCCAACACAACTCTGTGCCTTGCTTTTCGTAACGTTTGCATGCCCAATGACACACGCTCAGCAGGTGGTTTTGGCGCTTCAAATACGGGCACCACAGAGCGTTCATCTTTTAATGCCTGGTTACCCGGAAATAAACTGGCTGTATGTCCGTCTTCTCCCATACCAAGAAAGGCAATATCGATACAGTCAGTTGCATCGATTATGGTGCGGTATACTGAAGCACCCTGCTCAGCGCCTAACTCTGCCGGTATTATATGAATATTTGTATGACCAATATGTGTCCAGAAGTTCCTCTGCAACATAATATCATTTCGCTCAGGGTGATTTTTTTCATAACAACGCTCATCACCAAGATACCAGTGACATTTTTCCCAGCGGATATTTTTTTCAGCAAGGTGTTGCAGACAGGTTTTTGGCGTTTCCCCTCCTGGCAGAACAATATGACATATATTCTTGTCAATTAACGTTATAGCTATAAGGTTTGCGATATGGTCGGCTGCAGCATGAGATGCTTCATGGAATTCCTTGAACACATACCATTTATGCATGCTTTTTAACCTGGCTTATGCCATCCGCCTACACAACCAGTAAACAGTTTTTCCATGTCAGGTATATCCCAGGTACCTGCACGATAACGATCGATGGAAATGCGTTCTTTCCAGACCTCAAGCACTGTCTCGATAATTGACCAGGATTCTTCAACTTCATCTGCACGTGAAAACAGGGTCGCATCCCCGGTCAGCACATCATGTAACAACACCTCATAAGCATCTGAAACGTCTTCACCATTTTCTGAATAAGGTGCTCGCATGACCATGCGTTGCGTATCCGTTGTTAATCCGGGCATTTTAGCATTCATCCTTAGAAATATTCCTTCGTCAGGATGCAGACGAAAGACCAGTGAATTGGGTATCGGGGGATTGGCGTGTGTATCAAACAGGTTAAATGGTGGTTTCCGAAAACGTATGACAATTTCCGATACACGCTTGGGTAGCCGCTTCCCGGTCCATAAAATAAATGGCACGCCCTGCCAGCGCCAGTTATCGATATAAAAGCGTACTGCAGCAAATGTTTCCGATACCGAGTCAGGCGATACCCCGTCTTCTGACACGTAGGCTTTCACCTGTTCTTCGTCGATACTTCCTGAACTGTATTGTGCAGCAACAGTATTCTGTTTGATTTCTTCTGCCCCAAGGTGGCGAACTGCTCGTAATACTTTAATTTTCTCATCCCGAACCGCATCTGCAGTAAACTCCACGGGTGGCTCCATGGCTACCAGTGTCATCACCTGCATCAGGTGGCTTTGTATCATGTCACGTAATGCCCCTGACTTTTCATAATAATTGGCGCGATACTCGATACCAATGGCTTCAGCAGCAGATATCTGGATATGATCTATAAAATTCCTGTTCCACAGTGGTTCTAGTATGCTGTTGGCGAACCTGTAGACCAGCAAATTCTGGACGCTCTCTTTTCCCAGGTAGTGATCGATACGGTAAATTTGTGATTCATCCAGTAATTCCTGTAAATCATGATTAAGTTTCCTGGCAGTCTCCAGGTCCATGCCAAATGGTTTTTCAATAACGACGCGCCGAAAACCTTCAGTTTGATCTGCCAGACCATGATTATGTAGTCCCGCGGCGACAGTGGTATACCAGCTCGGTGGCACGGCACAATAGAACATGGCATTTTTATGGTCACCAAGTTTCTCCAGAGAGGCGGCCAGTTCTACATAGGTATTGTCATATTGAAGATCACCTTCCACCATCTTGAACCTGGTGGAAAATTCCTGCCATTGCTGGTCATTCATCTCAATATCCGGTGCATATTTCAGCAAGCCCTGGTGAAGTGTCTCCAGCCAGTCTTTTTCTTCTCGTCCCTTCAATACACCGATGATTTTACTTTCAGCGTGTAGCAAACCACAGCGCAACATTTTTACCAGAGCGGGTACCAGTTTACGCTTGGTTAGATCACCACCGGCACCAAAAATAACAATATTGGCTGGCTCTGTTGGTTCACCAATACATTGTGAGAATTCGAGAGGTTCTGCTGTCATTTATCTGCCGGTCGTATACTGTGTCCACCAAACCCCGCCCGCATAGCATTAAGTACCTTGCCCGCAAAAGAGGTATCCTGTCGACTACGGAAGCGCATTTGCAGAGCCAGGGTAAGAACTGGAGTTGGAATACCAAGATCGATGGAATCCTGAATAGTCCATCGTCCTTCCCCGGAATCATCAACAAAATCACTTAATCCAGATAGCTGTTTATCTTCTGCAAATGCATCTGCGATCAGGTCAAGCAACCATGAACGCACCACGCTCCCGTGTTGCCAGATCTCAGATACCTGGTGTAAATCAAGGTTCATCTCTTCTTTTGCCTCAAGTAACTCGAAACCCTCAGCAAAAGCCTGCATCATTCCATATTCAATACCATTATGAACCATTTTCACGTAATGCCCTGCACCGGCAGGACCAACATGCCCCCACCCTTTATCCCTTGCAGGTGCCAGTGACTCCAGTACCGGTCGAATCATGTTAACCGCTTCATCTGTACCACCCACCATGATGCTATAACCATTTTCCAGGCCCCATACACCGCCTGAGGTTCCTGAATCAACAAAATGAATTCCGGACGTTTTTAATTTTTCTGCTCGTTGCTGGCTTAAGTTAAAGTTTGAATTACCTCCATCAATGAGCAAATCTCCTTTTGACATACCTGCTTCAAGCAAGGCATCGATAGTTTGATCTACAAATTGATGCGGCACCATTAACCATACTGCCCTTGGGGCCGGTAATGTTTGTACCAGTTCTTCTAAACTGGATACTGCTGTGACATTTTCCAGTTCATTTGATAGTGCTATTGCGGTCTCCAGTGTTCGATTGTAAGCAATAACCTCATGGCCATCCTTAACCACACGGCGGACCATATTTGCCCCCATCCTTCCCAGACCAATCATTGCGAGCTTCATATATCACCTGTTTAACTATTCTTCAGCATTACCTGCTGCCAGTCATTCCCGAATATATACATAGCAAGGTTTATACCAGTAATAAAGACTTTTTAAACATTTATTAAACTCCCATTTAGTATTTTTGAATTTATGAATTTTTGTCAATATGTTGTTATCTGGTACAAGAAATGCAGTGCTTCAGGTATGCCTGTAATTGATGCATAGAACTGGTATCGAAGAACTACACTCGCACAAATATGATTCGGAAAAAGTCAGCAAACTAAAATTCGGTCCATATTGGTGCAAAATGAAATAATGGAAAAGAATAATGATCAAGAGCGCAATAGCCGTTTTATTAGCTGGTGGCACAGGAACACGGTTGCAACCGCTGAGCCAGTTCAGGGCCAAGCCTTCAGTTCCCTTTGGTGGCAAATATCGTATTATTGATTTTACGTTAACAAATTGCCTTCATTCCGGATTGCGCCGTATCCTGGTGCTTACTCAGTATAAATCTCACTCATTGCAAAAACACTTAAGGGATGGCTGGTCTATTTTTAACCCGGAACTGGGTGAATATATCACGCCAATTCCCGCACAAATGCGCCATGGTAACAAATGGTACCAGGGTACTGCTGATGCTATTTACCAGAACAGCTACCTGTTAGAACGTAGTGATGCAGAATGGACTTTTATTCTATCCGGCGATCATATTTATCGTATGGACTACGCCTCAATGCTTGAAACACATAAATCACATAATGCTGATGTAACCGTCGCATGTATGAAAGTCCCCTTGAATGAAGCACAGCATTTTGGAATAATGAACACGAACGATGATCAGCAGGTTATCACCTTTGAAGAAAAACCCAGGAAAGCTAAACTATCTTCAGATGACAAACAACATGCACTTGCCTCGATGGGGATATACATTTTTTCCACCAGGTTATTACTTGAGGTACTTGAAAATGACAGTCAGGATGATAACTCCAGCCACGATTTTGGAAATGACATTCTTCCTAAACTAATACATACCCATAAGGTTTTTGCTCATTACTTTGGTGGCTCCAAGGGACGAGTTTCACCAGATAATTACTGGCGTGATGTTGGCACCATTGATTCTTACTACCAGGCAAACATGGACCTGTTAAAGTCAGTACCGCCACTTGATTTGTACCAGACAGACTGGCCAATTCGTTCGTACCAGTCCCAGACACCGCCGGCACGTGCTGTGCCAGGAAGGTTTGGCAACGAGGGTATTTTTATCAACTCGATACTGGCTGGTGGCACGATTATCTCAGGAAGTAATGTATCTCATTCAGTTCTTTTCCAGAATGTATTCATTGATGATGAAGCATTAGTAGAGGACTGCGTATTATTTGATAATGTAAAAGTCGGAAAAACTACACATCTTAACAGGTGTATTGTAGATAAGGATGTAGTAATCCCTGATGGTGAGACTATTGGAATAGACCTGGATAAAGATCGAGAACGATTTACGGTTACCGAAAGTGGTATCGTTGTAATACCAAAAGGCTATGTTTTTTAAATCATTAGCTGGAACGTTAACTCGATAGTTCATTGATTATTAAACATGACTGAAAAACTAGAAATAGCGCCTCTGTTAACAGACATAGAATTACATTTAAAAAATATCTATCCCGATAAATACAAGGCAATTTCTGAAAGAGTTCTTTCTGTTATAGAAAAATACACGCCATTTATTTCCCAGGATCCTTCAGACTACTGGAGTGAGCGCGATGTTATTTTAATCACCTACGGCGATAGTGTCATTGAACAGGACACAAAGCCACTGCAAACACTTCATAATTTTCTCAGCAAATATCTTAACGAAACATTTAGTGGTGTACATATACTGCCATTTTTCCCGTATAGCTCAGATGATGGCTTTTCTGTAATTGATTATCGTATGGTCAACCAGCAATTAGGTGACTGGGAAGATATTAATCGCATTGCTAATAATTTTAAGCTGATGGTCGACCTGGTGATTAACCATGTTTCCAGGGAAAGTCTCTGGTTTTCTGAGTTTATTGCTGATCAGCACCCTGCTCGTGATTACTTTATCCAGTTACACCCGGAAACAGATGTCAGCATGGTAACCCGCCCACGAAATACCCCTTTACTGGTGCCGGTAAATACTCATCGTGGCACATTTCATCTGTGGGCGACATTTAGTGAAGATCAAATCGACCTGGACTTCTCTAATCCAGATGTCCTCATCGAGTTTATTGATATTCTACTCTACTACATCAGCAACGGTGCCCGCCTGATTCGACTTGATGCCATTGCCTTTCTATGGAAAGAACTAGGTACAGACTGTATTCATCTTGATGAGACGCATGAAGTTGTTAAATTATTACGAGACATTATGAACCATATTGCACCGGATTGTATTCTTCTGACTGAAACCAATGTCCCCCACAAAGAGAACCTGAGTTATTTTGGAGATGCTGATGAAGCACACATGGTATACCAGTTCAGCCTGCCACCCTTACTGTTACATGCACTAAATCGTGGCACCTCAAAATACCTGACTCAGTGGGCGGCTGAGCTGCCTGAATTACACGAGGAATGCACCTACCTGAATTTTACCGCGTCACATGATGGTATAGGACTTCGTGCACTCGAGGGAATATTACCAGCTCATGAAATAGAGGGGTTGATTGAAAGCATGCACCGATTTGGTGGTTTTGTCAGCATGAAAGCCAACACTGACGGCCAGGATACACCATACGAAATCAATATTTCCCTGTTCGATGCCATGCAGGGAACTCGCCGGGGTACTGATCAATGGCAGGTTGATCGGTTTATCTGTTCACAGGCAATCATGCTGGGTCTGCAGGGAATTCCTGCAGTCTATATCCATAGTATCCTGGCAACACCCAATGATTTGCACGGGGTAGAACTTTCAGGACGAACCCGGTCAATCAACAGGAAAAAATGGGATTATGCTGAACTATTGTCCCTGTTGGAAAGTCATAACACGCCAAACCATGAAGTGTTTAAGGAAATAAAACGTATTATCAATATAAGAAAAAGTGAACCCTGCTTTCACCCTTGTTGATCACAGGAAATCATTGATATCAGTACCGGTATTTTTTCCTACCTGCGAATTGACAACAACAATGAGAGAAAAATGTTCGCCATCTATAATATTACCGCTGCACCTCAACAAATAACATTAAAAGACCGGCCAGATCTCAGTGACAGTGCGAACTGGCATGACTTGGTTTCTGGTAAATCCCTGGATACGATTTTACCTGGGGTAAATTTACAGCCTTATCAATTCGTCTGGCTCGTGGAGTGACATTACTATTGCTGGTTATTATCTTCTTCAACAGCCTCGTATAGCCTTTCTAGAATATCAGGGATGGCACTGACCACCCTGTTCCAGCTCGGGATAAATGGTGTTTCCATAGGATTATTTAAAAAATGGTCACCGGCAAGCATGATGTTACGGGCAAACAGTTCTACTGACTGTTCTTCACCATGGCGATCGATATGTAGGCCATTCATAACCGCATCGTTATAATATGTTTCGATGAAATCAAGTGCGATCCGATAGTAGGTTGCTTTTATCGTCCTGAATGTTTCCAGGTTGAATACAATGCCGTTGGTAGCAAGTTTCCTGAATATTGCTTTTGCAATATCCATGCACATTTTTGACAGACCAGCATTTACATCCTCTGCAGATAATGGCTGATGCTTGTGATCATACCTGTCCGCAATATCCACCTGGCATAATCGGTTGGTAGAATAATTACGTTTCACTTCTGATAACACCCCGATTTCAAGACCCCAGTCGCTTGGAATACGGATATCATTAAATACGTCAACCCGCATGGAAAACTCACCAGCCAATGGATACCTGTAGCTATCCAGGTATTCAAGATACTCGTTAGCACCGTATATTCTTTTTAGTGCTCGCAACAGTGGAGTCACAAATAACCGGCTTACACGACCATTAATCTCTGATTCAGTGGTACGTGCATAATAGCCTTTACAGAATTCATAGTTAAAATTTGGATTAGCGACGGGATAAATCAGTCTCGCCAGCATCTCTCGCTGATAGGTAAGAATATCGCAATCATGTAATGCTACGGATTCAGCCTTACCTGATGCCAGGATATAACCATAGCAATACCAGACATTCCTGCCTTTCCCCATTTCTGTTGGTGCCAGCCCCTGCTCTTTCAGCAGCTTATCAATCGCTTTTAGCTTGGGACCATCATTCCACAATATTCTATGGTGCTGAGGCAAACGCTCAAAAAAACCTCTAGCCTTGTTAAATTGTTCT
Organism: Gammaproteobacteria bacterium; assembly: GCA_037388705.1. Classification (GTDB taxonomy): domain Bacteria; phylum Pseudomonadota; class Gammaproteobacteria; order UBA6429; family Thiohalophilaceae; genus JARRJY01. Next base: position 10,874 of record JARRJY010000013.1, on the reverse strand, counting down.
GCATCTGCCCGGTCAAGACCAACAACAATCTCACTCAGGTACGGCACATCTGTTAACTCGCTTACGATATTCTGTAATGCAGGCCCTTCCAGTTCAGAATACAGCGATGGTAATACGAGTGACATTGGCCTTTGCCGTGAAAATGACATGAGCTCTTTTTCAAGTTCTTCAACTGGTCTTTTCGATAAATTATGGAAATTGGTAATAATTCCATTCTGATAAAAATCACTCATTTCTTGTTCCTTAAACTATTTTATCCAATATCTCTATTACCGCCTCATTCCACCCTTGCGGCCCCGGCAACCGAGTTTTGTATACAGTATTAATATCGGACAACTCCGGTTGCTTCGTGCCTGGATTGGTTATAAGTACGGGATAATCAACAGATTCGAGCATTTCAATATCGTTATAACTGTCACCCAGACCAATCGTTATCCAGTCAGTATCAGGCTCCATTTCCTGGTATTTTTTAAATAACCAGTTAATACTTTCACCCTTGTTAATATCACTCATCACATGATAAAAACGTCCACCCTTGGTTATGATTAAATCTTCCTTTTTTAAAAGCTCCCCAAAATACTCAAGGGCATCATCAGTATCTTTCCAGAGCAATGGTTCAGATGCTTCCCGTTGCTTTGATAGTTTTGCCTGCTCTTCACTCAGCTCTGTCAATGCGACGAGCTCATCCAGCTGGATATCATTAAAACCACGAAATACAAACTGGTATTCATCACGCAATGCTGCCAGCACAGCAATGATCTCTTCATATGGTTTTGCGAATAAATATGAATCAGAATTACTTTCGTTTTCATCACAAAGACCTGCTTCAAAGTAAGCACAAGGAATATTAACTACTGCACCGTTCTCTGAAATGCAGGGATGTATGTTTCCCATTTCCTGCCTGATTTGCTGAATTTCTGCAGAAGTTTTACTTGACGTAAAAATGACAGGATATGAATTCTTATAAAGCCTGGTTAATGCTGGTACTGCATCTTTCCAGGAATAGTTGTAATGATTTAGTAAGCTTCCATCCAGGTCTGTAAAAACCAGAATTTTCTTTATGGCTTTTGTGCGCATTAGCTCTATTCATAAACTGTTAGTTTCATTTATAACTGTATTGCACAAACAGTGCCGACTAAGCTAAGTCATTGTTAAATGGAAAAATTCATATTAAAGCAATGAATTATATGTTTATTTGGTGCACAAATAGCACCAATATAGTGCAGGGGTAGTTTTTTAGAAGTAAAGCGGGATGAGCTTTCAACGATATATTAAGGGGAATGCGTCTCGAAACGACTGGCATCATCCATTGGTTACCCGTATCTTTTCTTTGGCATAAATCTTGTGGTAATTATCGTGCCGAGAAAAAAAGGAGAATGATTTTGAATGATTCAATCAACCATTAAGGTTTTGTTGATATGTTCCTGGACTCAACTGAAGCTTATCAGCCCTATGGATGTGTGGAACAACTGAAAGTCTTGAGAGAAGAAATAACAGCATTGAATCTTATAAAGCGGAATTTAGTGACATAGAATATATCCACGGTGTCTAGCCAACACCAATGAGAGCAGAACTTCTTCATTCAGGTCTAATGAAAAGGTTCTGATCTCAGTTACTCACTCCACTACTCCAGAATGCATGTTCTTTATTCAGGAATTCGTCAAAAGGTATATAGTGAGAACCATCACACGAGAACGTCAGGCTAATGATTCCGTTAAAAATATTAAGAGCACCAGCCCGCAAATACAACGTGTCATCCATGTACCTTAATTGACGCAAGTTATCGAGTATTGGTCTTATCTGTGATTCGGGTATAGTCGCATCCTTGGGATATTCCCTGTTTGGATAGGCAAGACAAATATTGGGATCAACCAGCGCATCCATACTCAGTAAACGATAACGATACGGATCATCATAGTGCCAGATCACGGAACGATTACTTGAAAAATGGAGTTTCGCATGAAATACACCGTGGTCTGCGATCAACTCCTCTACTACACCCAGCACCGTATCAATGTGGCGGTCCATGTCACTATCGGTACGTTTTTGTGAGAACACGTTGCCACGAATAGAAGGATCACCTTTTATCTGGGTCCATTGGCGAGGTTCATCATATAAATCACGGGTTAGAGGTAGCGCACGTAAATCAAAGTCTGCACCAATAAAACCAATGACATTCTCTTCTTTATCACGTACCAGTTGAATTGCTGTCAACGATGGACGTTTTGCCCGCAAACTGATATAGGCGGTAGATAATACAAAATCACTACCATGTGTAACCTCACGCAGATAGGGACGTTCTGATCGATCACGTCCATAATCTTTAGTCAACAAACCCTCATGACTAATATTGTCACTGATCTGTTTAGCATCAATATCCAACGCATAGAGATATTTACAATACGACATGGTATGCAATACTTCTGTAAGCGCATGGTTAAGTTTGCTCCGATCGCCCCAGACTTTACTGCATGATTTCGCTGCCCTTTTCATGGGATCAGACAACATGGTGCTTAACATCTCACGTTGACGAGAGATACTTTCCTGAAGAGTGTTTTGTTTATCAGACATTAACTAAATTCTACCTACTCAAAATTACCGCTATTCATTACTTTTATTATGCGCTACAGCAACTGCCATCGAGTTCATGGCAAAACTGGCACCAAGCCCATCGTAGTAATTGTATATGAAGTCAGCACCTGCCTTTTTCAAAGGCTCTACTTCCTCCTCAAAAACCACCGTGGCTGTGATGGTGCCGGTAAAACCGATATTACGTAATTCTTTTATCGCCAGCAATTTTGCCGCGGGTTCAGGCATGGCTAGCAAAATCGTATGTACTCCGCCAAGTTGTATGTTACTCCAGAGCCCGGGATCTTCTGCATCGGCATAGAGGACACGGCGACCTTGTTGGCGGTGCTTTTCTACCTTGACCGGATCCGAATCCAGACCGATGACACGTTCATGTTGTTGTGCCAGTGAATCATAGGCCCCACAACCTACCCGCCCCATACCGATGACCATTATATGCGAATTACCTATATTGATCGGCTCATCATCAGGGTGATGTTTGGCTGATTCAAATCTTTGTAACCATTTTTCCCACCAGCTATAGATTTCATGCGAATATCGATTTAAGGGTGCCGCAATGGTAAACGAAATGGCAACTGTCAACGCTAACAGTACCATCCATTCACTACTTAACCATTCATTACGTGCTGCCATGTTTGCCACAATTAATCCAAATTCACTAAACGTGGCCAGTGAAAGACTGGTGAGAAACGCGGTACGCGCACGTAAGCGAAACATGATCATGATACTAAAGAAAAGAAAAACTTTTATTACGATTAGAAGGTTTAGCCATAAGGCATTTTCCAGCATCTCAAGGGTTGGATGTCCCATCAGGCCGATCTGCAAAAAGAAGCCAACCAGTAACACTTCCTTCAGACCCCAGATGGCATTTGATAGCTCAACTGCACGTTTATGATCGGCCAGTAATACTCCAAGTAACAACGCACCAAGCTCAGAGCTTAATCCAAAGTATTCAAAACCATGCCCGCCTATAACAATGGCAAGCAATAAACCATACAGAACAACCAGTTCTCCATGACCACTGATATCCAGTAAACGGTGTATAACCGGTCGAAGGAATAAAAGGCCCAGTAACAGGAACGCTAAAGGTGACGGTGCCTCGCCATTACCAACGCTCAGAATAGCCACCGCAACAAGATCTTGCATGATCAAAATGCCAATGGCGAGTCGCCCATGAAACGCACGTAATTCTCGTTTACTCTCCAGAACCTTGGCTGCGACAACGGTACTGGAGAACGACAGGGCAATCGCAACAATCAGGGCCAACTGCTCATTTATGCCAAAAATATTTACGAAAACGACGTACACAAGGGCAACCATAATTGCCATGTGTAGTAGTGAACCAAAGAGTACTTCTTTCGTGATAATTGAACGTAGGCGTAATTTTAGCCCAACACTGAATAACAGCAATAGAACACCAATATGCGCAACTTGCTTCAGAATTTCATTGGTTTCATGTCCAAGCGTGCTTAGTGTAAAACCTGCTGCCAGGTATCCGACCAATGGGGGTAAACCGACCAACCTCATTATTAGTCCCAGACCAAAAGCAAAACTAAGCCAGATTGTTGCAGTCAACATTTTGACAGACACCCATATAAGCAAACTGTTATCTATAACCTATCATAACGGTGCATGGTAGAGAAAAAATTTGCTGTGGCGGTTTGAGACCAGTAATGAGCCCTGGAAATAAAAAGGCCGCAATAAATGCAGCCTTTTTAAATATGGTGGGTCGTATAGGATTCGAACCTATGACCAATTGGTTAAAAGCCAACTGCTCTACCGACTGAGCTAACGACCCAAAAGAAGCGCGCATTTTACCGGACTCAGCGGGAATGACAAGCCCGTAAAGCCCGGTTTTTTACACTATTTTGCGCTTATACTGCTTCCAGTTTGCGCATGCCAGAAGGCAGCAATTTGAAGTCGACCAAGGCCGTGATCAGGGCCTTGATGAAGGTTGCTTCGTCTTCGTATACCAGTTTGTAGTACTGTATTTTCATGGTCAGACCACTACCCAGTACGATGCTGGCAAATACCAGGAATGAGCCCAGTGCCAGGGTTGAAATACCGGTTATACCCTGACCGACAGTACAACCCAGGCCAAGTACGCCACCAAAGCCCATCAGGACGCCACCGATTATGTGCGTGTAGAAGTCCTTGAAATTAACAAACCATTCGATACGAAAACCTTTACTGATTAAAGACCAGATAAAGGAACCCAGAATGACGCCAATTACGGAGACAACACCAAAGGTCAGGAATGCCGATGCAAAACCGGCTCCGGCATAGCCATAGGCCTGGCCAATGGGGCTGATAAAGGTGAATGACTGTGGTAACAGGTTAGTCGAGCCGTTTTTAGGTTTACCTTCTGCACTGTCCATGACGAAGTCCCAGTTACCGTAAAACTGGGTCAGGCTCTGGGTGCCTTCTTCCGTGGTAACGCCGACACGGGCAGTGAAATACCAGGCCAGCAGTATAATAAGACCAATCACCACACCCGCGAAAACGTTGTCAAAATTGCTACGGAATTCAGCAGAACGGAACAGGATAAACAGGACGACTACTGCCAGGATCGCACCAAGAATGGTACGCATGGTCAAGGCAGAAACACCAAACCAGTTACCGACGATGCTACCAATGTCCTGGGGTGTGCTGAGCGAAATGGACGCTTTTCCTAACCATGGGGCAAAGGCTTGCTGGTACCAGGTGGCAGGGAGCTGTTTAAACGGGTCAACCATGTAGTAGGCGATAACAGCAATCACGACAAAGACAAAAATTGACTTGATATTGCCACCACCAATACGAATCAGGGTCTTGTTACCGCAACCACTGGCAAGGGTCATGCCGATACCAAATAACAGGCCTCCCAGTATGTAACGACCCCACTGAAATTCACTGCCACGATAAGGTGGTAGCGTGGAATTGCTCAGGTTAGCCATACCCGTGAGTTCCAGGATAACGACACCTATCATGGCGACCGTACCAGCCAGTACCCACGCGCGTAAACGACCTGTATCACCCATGTTCACCCAGTCTGAGACTGCACCCATGGTGCAGAAATTGGTTTTATTCACTACCGCACCCAGGATGAATGCGAGTATGAATGTTGACCACAGGAAAAAGGACTGGGCCGCAAAAAAATCTTCAAATGACATATCTAAACCCTCTGTCGTAACTCTTTGAATTCTTTATATTTTTTAATAATTCATGTAAATACGAGGTCGGAATTATAGCCCATGGGGCTACAGGCTGTAACCCACCCGATGGGTATGGTTGCAAAACTCACTGGTAGAGGGTGGGATCGGGAAGATTTGCCGCCTCAAAACCGGCTTTTCGCAACCGACAGGAATCGCATTTTCCACAGGCTGCGCCTGTTTCGTCGGCGGCATAACAGGAAACCGTATTGGCATAATTAACACCCAGCAGGGTGCCCTGTTGAATGATTTCAGCCTTGCTCAGATTTATCAGGGGTGTCTTAATCTGGATTGGCTTACCCTCCACGCCGGCCCTGGTCGCGAGCGCAGCCATTTTCCGGAAGGCCTCGATATATTCAGGGCGACAATCCGGGTAGCCGGAATAATCCACTGCATTCACACCGATAAAGATGGCCTCAGCATCCAGTACTTCGGCCCATCCCAATGCCAGTGATAAAAACACCGTATTGCGGGCAGGTACATAAGTCACCGGTATACCTTCAGATTGGGTTTGCGGGATATCAATCGAGTTATCCGTCAGTGCTGATCCGCCAATATCATCAAGGGATAAATGGATGAATTTATGTTCCAGCACATTAAACTGTTGTGCGACTTTCCTGGCCGCTTGCAGTTCAAAACGGTGCCGCTGGCCATAATCAAAACTCAGTGCAAAACAGTCGTATCCCTCGGCACTGGCGATTGCCAGCGCAGTCGCAGAATCCAGTCCGCCAGAAACAAGAACAACTGCTTTTTTCATAAAGTACTACCCGACAAATGTAAATAAAATATAACAATATTTATAAAGACAGGCTGATTATAACAAGATAATATTATTAAGAGGCACTACCAGTTTCTAAAGACAGTATGAAAAGGAACTTTACATGGCTGATGTTCGGACAGAAATAGATACCAACCGTAGTCTTACAACTATTACTGCTAGGGGCCAGCTTACCGCTGATGATATTTTAAAAGCGATAAATGACTTCTACAAAAAACCAACGCGGCTTGTCTTATGGGACGTTAATGGTTGCACACTGGATGATTTATCGGCCATCGATCTTGAGAACGCTTCAAAAGCAATAGCGAGAACAAAAAATGGCAGACCCGAAGGTAAAACCGCATTTGTTATAGAGAAGGATAACTTTGGCCTGGGCGTACTTTTTGAGGGTTTCGCCAAGATTGAAAACCTGCCCTATGAATACCGTTCGTTTACCTCCCGGGAAGAAGCTATGCACTGGTTGAATGAAAAATACTAGCTCCCTGGGAATTATCGTCCCTGTTCCTCACCCCAAAGATATTTATGTAATTGTAACTGGAATCGTACTGCCAAATTATCCTGTAAAATCCATTCAGCCAATTGTGATGGTTCAAGTTCTCCATGTATTGGCGAAAACAGGACATGGCATTTATCTGCAAGTTGATATTCTTCAAGCTTTGCAGCAGCCCATTCATAATCTTCACGATTACAGATAACAAATTTTACCTGGTCATTATCTGACAGGTACCGGATATTCTCGTATTGATTTTTACTTTCCTCACCTGAGCCTGGTGTTTTTAAATCCATAACTTTACTAACGCGGGGATCAACCTGTGAAACATCCATGGCACCAGAGGTTTCAAGTGAAACATCATAACCCTGGTCACAAAGTTGCTTTAATAAATTTATACACTGCTTTTGTGCCAACGGCTCTCCACCGGTTACGGTGACATATTTTGCCTGGTACTGTTTAACTTCATCCAGAATGCTGTCCAGCGACTTC
>JARRJY010000013.1:0-3269 GCA_037388705.1 Gammaproteobacteria bacterium | reverse complement strand
CCCTGGAAAGCATACGTTGTGTCACAATAACCACAGCGTAACGGGCAGCCGGTTAAACGAATAAAGACAGTAGGTAACCCTACCGTCTTTGCCTCACCCTGCAGGGAATAAAAGATTTCAGTGACACGTAACCGTGCACTTTCAGATGAATTTTCAGACATAAGCCTGACTAGTTTCGTTTGAGCCTGATTTCCTTCAGCATTTTCTGGGCCTGTCCAGCTTCAGTAGTGCCGGGAAACATTTTAATGACGTTATTAAAACTGGCTGATGCTTGCTTGTCATTATTTAGTTTGTGGTAACTATAACCAATTTTCAACATTGCCTGCGCACGCTTGGGACTGTTTTTATATTTACTTAGCAATGTCTGGTAATCTTCAATTGCCGTTTTAAAATTACCCTGTGCATAACCTGCTTCACCTAACCAGTACTGGGCAATGTGTGCATAACGGCCATCAGGATACTTGCTAATAAAATCACGAAAAGCCTGCACTGCCTGGGCATAACGGAGTTCACGCAACAGGTTAAATGCGTGCTGGTATGCCTGACGTTCTGCGGCTTCATCATAAGTTGTTACCGTCTGTGCCGGTTGTGGAGCTGGGGTAGGTGCTGGTCGGTTATTCGGGGTAGCTACTTCAGGTCCCGGCCGGGTCGGCGTTGCTGGAGCAGTATATGTTGAAGTACCATTATTTTGGCGCTCCAGTTGTAACAGGCGACGATCAATATCGATATACAGATCGCGCTGGCGTTTCTTTATATCATTTAAAGTATGTCCCTGGACTTCGCTATCCCCTCTCAATTGTTGCACTTCCTGTTGCAGGCTCTCTACACGCATTAATAAATCAACCAGTCCCTGGCTCTCCATCATACGTTCGAGTCGTTGTATACGTTCACGATCAGATAACTTACTGGTATCTTCAGCCAAAACCGTACAGCTAATTGCTGCAAGCAACATAACAGATAAACTACGGAACAAACTTTTTTGCATTGTTTAATATCCTGAATAAAGAATTTCTACTCGACGGTTAAGTCGCCAGCCTGCTTCATTATGTTCCAGGGCAACCGGGCGTTCTTCGCCAAAGCTGATTACCTGGGCCTGGTTCTCGGCTACACCCTGTACTGAAAGCAGTTGTTGCACAGCCTTGGCACGACGCTCACCCAGGGCAATATTATATTCACGCGTACCGCGTTCGTCAGCATGTCCTTCAAGAATGGCAGAAACCTGCGGGTTAGCTGCCAGGAACGCCGCATGTGCACTGATTAGTTCCCGATCTTCATCACTAATACTACTGCTATCCAGGTCAAAATAAATTACCCGGCGGGATAACGGACTGTTGGGATCATCAAGTGACTTAATGTCATAACCACCCTGAAGATCGACACCCTTGGCCTGATCCTGTTGCTGATCCTGGGTCTTGTCGCCATCTTTTTTTACTGGCACAAATTCACAACCTGCCAGGCTAACCAGTAATACTACACTAAGTAATAGTTTGCTCCACTTCATATTCATACTCCTGATGATATATGTCTGTTAATCGGTTTTAAAGGATGACCAGGCCGGTTCACGGACATCCCCTGATTGAAAACGTAAACGTTGATGCGCCTGGCCATCAACCGAAACCGCTGCCAGTACACCGCGATAATTATCTTCCGTAGCATAAATAATCATCCTGCCATTCGGCGAGAAACTGGGTGACTCATCCAGGCGAGAGTCCGTCAACACACTAACACGTTGTGATTCCATATCCAGTACCGCGATACGAAATTGTCCCTGCTCACGATGAACAAAAGCAACGTGCCTGCCATCCGGCGATACACTGGCACGTGCATTATAGTTTCCCTCAAAGGTCAAACGCTGTTCCCGGCCTTCCTTGCCAAAGCGGCCAATATTTACCATGTAGATCTGGGGGCTGCCACCTCGATCGGAAGTAAATACCAGCCCTTTACCATCCGGCATCCAGCTGGGTTCTGTATCAATCGCATAATTACGCGTAATGCGCGATAGCCGGTTACTTGACAGGTCCAGGACATAAATTTCCGGGTTGCCATCCTTCGACAAGGTTAATGCCAGGCGTTTTCCGTCTGGTGACCAGACCGGCGCGCTATTTAGTCCCCTGAAGGAGGTAATTTTCCTGATATCCCGGGTAATTATATTCTGGATATAAATTTCCGGACGACCATTTCTAAATGAAACATAAGCCAGGCGCTTGCCATCCGGCGCCCAGCTGGGTGACATTAAAGGCTGCGTGGATTCAAGAACAATCTGTTCATCGAAACCATCGGAATCTGAAACAGCCAGTCGATACTTGGTTTTACCTGACTTGTAACGATTAACCGTGACATAAGCAATCAGGGTATCAAAAGCACCTGGCGTTCCGGTTAATGCTTTATAGATGATGTCACTGATTTTATGCGCGGTGCGACGTAACCCGGATAAACGACTGCGGATACTGTAACCAGCAATTTGTGTTGCCTTGTTGACATCAAACAGCTGGAACTGGATCTGAAATTCCTCATTTGCCAGCGCCTGTACTTTGCCGATTACCAGGTGTTCAACATTCACTGCACGCCAGTCTGTAAAATTGACTTCACTGCCCTGATGCGGTTGTGAAATCATATCCCGTCGGGGTAATGGAGCAAACAAACCGCTACGTTGCAGATCAGCTGCTACAATCTGGGCTACATCCTTATCCTGTGGTAACTTTCCTTTACCCTGCCACCCGAAGGGAACCACCGCGATAGGTGAGGCACCTTCAACACCCTCGGTAATTTCAACAGTCAAAACTGCCCATGCCTGGTGCATGGTTAACATCAATAAAATAAAAGTACTGCTCAGTCGTTTTAACATTGCTTTCTATATATTCCTGCTTTCTAACCTGAATGGTACATTAATTTCTCTAAACTCATTAAACAAGCCTGATTCTGCTGGTGGTAACGGTAACGGCGAAGCTTTATAGACGGCTGCCTCAACGGAACGGTCATAGACCGTATCACCACTACTTTTCACTACTTCTACACTAACCACTTCACCACTGGGTATTAATCTTAACCTAAGGACACATTCCTGACCTTTTTTTGCCGAAATTGGTACTCGCCATTTTTTGGAAATGGCCTGCTTAATTAACACAGTATAACGATCAACTTCCTTTTGTTGTGCCGCACGCTTTGCCTGTTTTTTTCGTTCCGCCTCCTCCATCTCTATTTGCTTCTGTAATTCGGCGATACGTTGCTGGCGCTCCTTTTCTTCCTGCTTCTTTTTTAACTCTTGCTGG
>JARRJY010000012.1:18052-51683 GCA_037388705.1 Gammaproteobacteria bacterium | reverse complement strand
TCCTATTGTTTGTTAGCTATAACATCCATTGTCAAAAACAATGAGTAATTTACACCCATCGCACCCATAATGCCTGATAGAAACATCTAGTTGTTACTGACGCAAGTTCCAGTTGCGGAGACTATCAGGAATGCATTTGTTTAATGAAATTAATTTAAGACATAAACGTGGTGATATCTTTGGCGGAGTCACCGCGGCAGTAATTGCATTACCGATGGCGCTTGCTTTTGGTGTCGCATCAGGTGCTGGTGCAGAAGCGGGTTTATACGGGGCAATCCTGGTAGGCTTGTTTGCCGCCTTGTTTGGTGGTTCACCAACACTGATATCCGAGCCGACTGGACCAATGACAGTTATCTTCACAGCTGTTATTGCCAAACTGATCGCTTCCGATCCTGTGAATGGTATGGCAATGGCATTCACTGTTGTCATTATGGCCGGTGCATTCCAGATCCTGTTTGGTGTTATGAGACTGGGTAAATACGTTACCCTTATGCCTTATACCGTTGTCTCCGGGTTCATGTCTGGCATTGGAATAATTTTAATTTTAATCCAGATTGGACCAATGCTTGGCCAGCCTTCACCTAATGGAGGCGTCATAGCAGTATTGGAAAACCTGCCGTTGTTAATTTCAGGCATTCAAACTGAAGAAACATTATTGGCTGTATTAACATTAGCGATCCTTTTTCTATTACCAAAGAGCCTTAAACAATATCTTCCACCTCAACTGGTTGCGTTGATTGTATGTACGCTGATTTCAGTCATATTTTTAAGCGAGACTGATATACGTCGCATTGGCGAAATTCCAACAGGATTACCAGGTATACAACTACCCGTGTTTAGTGTTGAACAATGGCAAATAATGTTAGTGGATGCCATTGTGTTGGGCATGTTGGGGTGTATTGATGCCTTACTCACTTCAGTTATTGCAGACAGCATAACTCGTAAACAGCACAACTCAGACAAAGAGTTAATAGGACAGGGCATTGGCAATATGATGTCAGGTCTGTTTGGAGGTTTACCCGGCGCCGGTGCGACCATGGGGACGGTCGTCAGTATACAAGCAGGTGCGCGAACTGCATTATCAGGTCTTGTCAGGGCGGGTATATTGCTGATTGTCGTATTATGGGTGGCGGATTTAACTTCTGTTATTCCGCTGGCTGTATTAGCAGGTATCGCGGTAAAAGTCGGTATAGATATTATTGACTGGAACTTCCTTAAGCGCGCACACCTAATTTCAGGAAAAGGTGCATTAATCACTTATAGCGTAATATTACTTACTGTATTTGTTGATCTGATCGCGGCAGTAGGTATCGGTTTGTTTGTCGCGAATGTAGTCACAATCACACGGTTATCTGAATTACAGGCTGATGATGTAAAAGCTGTGACAGATCCTGATACATCTGAAGTGGAATTAACACCACGAGAAAAACAACTATTAAGATCGGTAAAAGGCAAAGTTCTATTGTTTTATCTACGAGGTACAATGATTTTTGGTACCTCAAGAGCGATCACCCGTAAAAATTCACAAATCGAAAATTGTCATGTGCTAATCGTAGATATCACTGATGTTAACCACCTGGGGGTTTCTGCCGCCTTATCTCTGGAAGCCTCGATTCTTGATATGTTCCGTGCCGGTCGTTCTGTGTACATTGTTGCAGGTAACAGGCAACCTTTACAACGCCTGGGTAAGTTGGGGTTACTTAAGAAGATACCTGAAGAAAATATCGTTGATAAAAGAATAGTTGCATTGGAACGTATCAGTAGCAAACAACCGGATAGAATTGTAAATAGTCATGAAACAAATGTCTCTGTTTGTAATACCTGATTAAACATTTTTTATCAAAACTTTATAAATAAGAAAGGAGGAATTTTATGTTAACGCCTAATCGTCACTATCCTCACTTGTCATATGAAGTTATATCCAACATTGCGCAGATTATTGATACACAGCTTATAGATGGTTGGGCAATTAGAATCGAATATACAGATGAGATTAAATTCTTAACAACAAACTGGCAACAGTGGGGTGAACTGCACTTTATGCATGCAGGTTCTTCTCGCGTGATTGATAATATTTTTTCCTGTCATGTAAACAATCCACTCTGTGCAATACGTTTGCATGCAGAAAAATTCAACCCAAGAAGCAACTTGTATTACTCGGTTTGCCAGGTATGTGATTTTAACAAACAAACACAGGGTATCCCGTAATAGCCAGTCAATGACTGGTGCTGAAACTTATAATCAGTACAGCCAAAAAGATAAATACTAGATAACGTGGAATATGCAAAATATTCATAACAGAAAAAAGCATTAAAACGTTCAAGTTTTGTTATGCCTAACCAGACAGTAAGAGTTATTACTTGTTTCTCATCTTCCGATCCAGCAAGAGATAGAGCAAACCTGATGTTTTTTTGCGAAGGGTGAATGAGTATCAGTTTAAATGGTAAAGTGTCAGATTAATTGGTAGATGACAGTAATAAATGAGCACAGATTATTATTTCAATAAACCAAAAAATGGCCATTTTTTTGGTTTTGTACACAAATAAAGCTGTATGGGTATGAAATGGTGGGCCCGCCAGGACTTGAACCTGGGACCAATGGATTATGAGTCCACTGCTCTAACCAACTGAGCTACAGGCCCTAAAAGAAGCAGCGATTATACAGGAACAAAAAAGCCGGTGCTATGACCGGCTTTTTCCTGGTTACTCGATATCCAGGAAGCTTCGCAGGTGGTCCGAGCGGCTTGGATGGCGCAGCTTTCGCAGTGCCTTGGCTTCGATCTGGCGAATACGCTCACGGGTTACATCGAATTGTTTACCAACTTCTTCCAAAGTGTGGTCGGTATTCATGTCGATACCAAAACGCATACGCAGTACCTTGGCTTCACGGGCAGTAAGACCCTCCAGTACATCCTGGGTCGTTTCTACCAGGCCTGAAGAGGTAGCAGAATCAACCGGTGACAATACGTTTTGATCTTCGATGAAATCACCCAGGTGTGAATCTTCATCATCACCAATCGGGGTTTCCATGGAAATCGGTTCCTTGGCAATCTTCAGCACCTTGCGGATTTTATCTTCCGGCATGTCCATACGTTCAGCCAGTTCTTCAGGTGTAGCTTCACGGCCCATTTCCTGCAGCATCTGGCGTGAAATACGGTTCAACTTGTTGATGGTTTCAATCATGTGAACCGGGATACGGATAGTACGTGCCTGGTCTGCAATCGAACGGGTAATCGCCTGGCGAATCCACCACGTGGCATAGGTTGAAAACTTGTAACCACGACGGTACTCGAACTTGTCGACCGCTTTCATCAGGCCAATGTTGCCTTCCTGGATTAAATCAAGGAATTGTAAACCACGGTTGGTATATTTCTTGGCGATTGAAATTACCAGGCGCAGGTTGGCTTCTACCATCTCTTTCTTGGCGCGACGTGCCTTGGCTTCGCCGATGGACATCTTGCGGTTGATGTCTTTAATTTCGGTAATAGTCAGACCGGTTTCACTCTCAATCTGAACCAGCTTCTGCTGGGCCTTGAGAATTTCATCCTTGTGTTGCTCGAGGATCGGTGAGTACTTGGTACCCGCATCAATCTGTGACTGCAACCATTCCAGGTTTGCCTCGTTTTCCGGGAAAGAGGTGATGAAATCTTTGCGCGGCATATGTGCCTGTTCAACACATACAGTCATGATGATTTTTTCATGGCTGCGAATACGCGCAACCAGGTCACGCATGTGGTTAAGTAGCTTGTCGATGATTTTCTGGGGCAGCTTCAGCTCCATGATCTGGTCGATCATTTCATCCCGAACCTTCACAGTTTTCTTGTCCTTGAAGCCATGCTTTTCAGCCGCTTTCACAAACTTCTTGTGCAACTTGGCAATCTTGTGGAAACGTGCCCGTGCCTCATCCGGATCAGGACCGGTATCTACTTCTTCCTCTTCATCATCATCATCCGATTTGGCGCCAGCCACAACCGGTGAAGGAATTTCATCCGCGGCATTCGGATCGATGAAATCAGTGATCAGATCAGTCAGTTTCATGTTACCGGCTTCTACCAGTTCGTAATCACGCAGTAGCTCGGCCACGGTTTCCGGGTAGATAGCCAATGAAGACAACATCTGGTTAAGACCATCTTCAATACGCTTGGCAATTTCGATTTCGCCTTCACGGGTCAGCAGCTCAACGGCACCCATCTCACGCATGTACATGCGTACTGGATCAGTGGTGCGACCAAACTCGCTATCAATACTAGCCAGAGCAGCTGCGGCTTCTTCCGCGGCATCTTCATCAACATCAGCTGCAGCTTCCGTGATGGTGTCAGCATCAGGAGCAGATTCATGCACAGTGATACCCATATCGTTGATCATGGCAACGATATCTTCAATTTGCTCGGGATCGACAATGTCGTTAGGCAAGTGGTCATTGACCTCGGCGTAGGTCAGGTAACCTTGCTCTTTTCCTTTTGCAATCAATAACTTAAGCTGGGATTGCTGCTCGGATTTATCCATCTTTTTTGGTTGAGAGGCTGTCATATATTACTTCACACGTTCCTAGGCGTAAAACCAACAAATTTTACACCAGATTTCAGATAATTCTAGCTAATTCAGTTAATTAATTAGCACACTTGAGTCAAATTACGACCCGTTTCACCTAAAAACCTCTCGGTTTAGAGCGGGCACTTCCTGAACTCACTTCGTTCGTTCTGGTCGCACGCACTATTTTTCGGCGGGGCGGGTGGTTAACTTCCGTAGTTCAGCCTTTTCTTCATCAGAAAGCTGGCTGGGACTACCTTTCAGGCTCAGGCTATCCAGCCTGTCTTCGTGCTGGCTTTGCTCCAGGGCATCCAGGGCACTCAGGAATTCCGGTTCCATGGAGTTATCGTCTTCCAGCAGGATTTGTTGAGACATTAATTTCTGTAAATGTGGCTCATGTCCCGTTGCCTGGTAACGAAGTAAAAGTCCTGCACTGTTTAACTGGGGATTAGCCTGCAAAATTTCAAGGACATCCATTAATAAAGGTACGCCTGGTTTATCGACGTTTTTCAGGCGGGAAGGTTCCCCGGCTTTTTGTGCCAGTGTGGGCTGGCGCAGCAACAAACCCAGTGCCGTCCTGACCAGTGACTTGGGTTGTTTACCAGTGGCTTTAACACGTGGCCTGCTACTTGGGAGAGGAGCGGCTTGCTTGCTGGTAGACTTTTTGTCTTCCTTCTCAATGTCCTGGTCAATCGTCCCGGCATCATACTGGGTGAGCTTTGCTAATTGGTCGATCATCAGGCGGCGGTAAATTCCCGGGGCTAATTGGGCAAGATAAGGCAGCGTCTTCTTATACAGCATCCCTCTGCCTTCAGGGGTACGCAATTCCAGATCCTTTTGCATGTTCTGGAAGAAAAAGTCAGAAAAAGCCTGGGCCTGTCCAACCAGCGCCTCGAACTGTTCCTTACCCTGTTTTCGCACCAGGGTATCCGGATCTTCCCCTTCGGGCAGGAACAGGAAACGGATCTGGCGACCTTCGCGCATGATGGGCAGGGCATTTTCCAGGGCTCGCCAGGCGGCATCACGCCCAGCCCGGTCACCGTCAAAACAGAACACCACTTCCGGACAGATACGAAATAGCCGGTTCAGGTGATCTTCGGTGGTGGCTGTTCCCAGGGTCGCCACCGCGTAGCGAATGCCAAATTGAGCCAGTGAAATCACATCCATGTAACCTTCCACCACCATCAGCCGTGGAATATCGCGTAGTGCCTGGCGGGCTTCATACAGGCCATACAATTCACGTCCTTTATGAAACAGCGGGGTTTCCGGGGAGTTGAGATACTTGGCGCCGTCATCCGAAGAAATGGTACGACCACCAAAGGCAATGGTACGGCCACGGCGATCCCGAATGGGGAACATAATGCGGCCACGGAAGCGATCATACATGTCACCATTATCTTTCTGGATCAGCATGCCGGTTTTCAGTAGCTGTTGTTTGGTTTCGTCGCTGGTGGCCAGGGCTTTCATCAGGTTGTCCCAGCCCTTGGGGGCAAAGCCGATGCCGTATTCCTTGGCGATTTCACCAGACAGGCCTCGGCCTTTCAGGTAATCGACGGCCTGCTTGGCTTGTGGGTGCTGTCGCAACTGGGCCTGGAAGTACTGGTCACTTTTTTCCAGGATTTGATACAGGCCTTCATTTTCCGAGCGGCGCTTGGCCTGTTGAGGACTGACGGCTTCGCGGGGTACTTCCATACCCACCATGCGAGCCAGCTCTTCAATGGCCTCGGGAAATGACATGTGCTCGTATTCCATCAGGAAGCCCACCGCGGTGCCATGCGCGCCACAACCGAAACAGTGGTAGAACTGCTTGCTCTGACTGACAGTAAAGGACGGGGTTTTCTCGTTGTGGAACGGGCAGCAGGCCTTGTATTCCTTGCCCGCCTTTTTTAGTGGCACGCGCGCGTCAATGACCTCGACCACGTCGACGCGGTTCATCAGTTCATCAATAAAGGATTCAGGAATTCGGCCAGCCATTCAGGGATTGTACTTTATTTTTTATCCTTTCAGCGGCGGGACTTATCGGTACGGGTAGTGAAAAATAAAGCTACCCAGGCAGGCGTTATATTTTCCCCGGCAAACAGTCTTTCAACCTGGCTTGAATGCGCTTATTCTGCCTTCGGTACGCAGCGGTAGACTTCGTAGATCTGTTTGCCTTCCTGTGGTTTTCCAACAGGGACGACGGTATCACCACCAATATCCGGAGCAGAATTTCGGGCAAGGATATCCAGTTCTTCCTGGATCTTTTCAGGGTGGCGCGCTATTCCAGCTACCTTGCCTGCAGTGGAGACGGTTGTTTTTCCCACATGTTTACAACCCTTCACTTCTTCTTTAGACAATACCCGCACTTTCTCACCCGTTGGTGTCGTTTCTACCCAGGCACAGGCATTTAGTGAAACAAGGATGGCTAGTACCAGGATTCGATATAACATATGCATTATTTTTACCCCCCGCTGAGTATTTGAGCTGGTATTTCCATTTTAGAGGAATAGTTAAGTTTTCTGCCAGTATTCAGTTATCAACTTGACGGTGACCAGGTTGAGTCGGAAAGCTGTTCGAATAATGCAGTATACCTGTCGTTAAGTCGTGTAACAGGACATGAAGCAGGCTGGATTTTTGGCTTGCGGGAATTAAGACAGTAGTGCTTTAATTTTACCGCTCACCGCACCCATGTCGGCACGGCCGGCCAGTTTGGACTTGAGTTGGCCCATGACTTTCCCCATGTCTTTCATGGATTCAGCACCGGTTGAAGCGATGGCTTCCTTGATGAGGACTTCGATTTCATCATCGGAGAGTTGTTCTGGCATGTAGACCTGGATAATCTCGATTTCGGATTTTTCCTGGGCAGCCAGTTCATCACGGCCGGCTTTTTCAAACTGCTCGATGGAGTCTTTACGCTGCTTGAGCATTTTTTCCAGGATGGTCACGACCTGCTCGTCGTTGAGCTCGGTACGTTCATCCACTTCTTTTTGCTTGATGGCAGCAGTAATCAGGCGCAAAGTGGCCAGGCGCGCCTTGTCTTTCTCGCGCATGGCGGTTTTTACGTCATCATTAATGCGGGTCTTCAGGTCTGCCACGAGACAAATCCGGAAAATTGGCAGGAAAGATTAGTACAGACGTTGCAAACGGTTACGTTCGCGAGAGACTTTCTTGGCGTGACGCTTAACAGCGGCAGCTTTTTGACGTTTACGAACTGAAGTTGGCTTTTCGTAGAATTCACGACGACGTACTTCAGACAGGACACCTGCTTTTTCACAAGAACGCTTGAAACGACGCAGGGCGACGTCAAATGGTTCGTTTTCCTTTACGCGCACAGAAGGCATGTAATGCTCACCTCAAAAAATATGTTGAAAATCAAAGAACGCGCAAGTCTAATACCATGTTTTGTGAATTGCAAAGGGATCCGGGCAAAAAGGCCCGAAAATAGCCAAAATGCGCGTTTTAGCCATCGAAACTTCCTGTGACGAGACAGGGGTTGCTATCTACGATAGTGAACTGGGTCTGTTGAGTCATGCCTTATATAGTCAGATCGAATTGCACGCCCAGTATGGGGGGGTGGTACCGGAGCTGGCCTCGCGTGATCACGTGCGTAAAACATTGCCATTGGTGGAACAGGTGCTGACTGAAGCGAGCCTGGAAAAAACGGATATCAATGGCGTGGCCTACACAGCGGGTCCCGGATTGGTGGGCGCCCTTTTGGTGGGGGCCGGTATTGGCCGCAGCCTGGCCTATGCCTGGGGGGTACCGGCCATTGGTGTGCACCACATGGAAGGTCACCTGTTGGCGCCGATGCTGGAAGACAATCCTCCCGGGTTTCCGTTTGTTGCTTTACTTGTATCCGGTGGTCATACCCAGCTGGTGCGGGTGGATGGCATTGGCCAGTATGAACTGCTGGGTGAATCACTGGATGATGCGGCCGGTGAAGCGTTTGATAAAACGGCCAAGATGCTGGGATTAGGTTATCCCGGCGGACCTGCAGTGTCGAAACTGGCAGAGCAAGGCAAAAAGGATCGTTTTAAATTCCCAAGACCAATGGTAGACCGGCCCGGCCTGGATTTTAGTTTCAGTGGCTTAAAAACCTTTACCCTGAATACCATCAATGCAGAAGAGAATGATGACCAAACCAGGGCAGATATTGCGCTGGCCTTTGAGACCGCGGTAGTGGAAACCCTGGCAATTAAATGCCGACGTGCCTAGCAGGAAACGGGATTAGGCAGGTTGATTATTGCTGGTGGAGTAAGCGCTAACCAGCATTTACGACATCGCTTAGAGCAGATGGTAAAAAAAGAACGGGCCGAAGTATTTTATGCTCGTCCGGAATTTTGTACAGATAATGGTGCCATGATCGCCTTTGCCGGCTGTCAGCGTTTACTGGCTGGCCAACATGAACAACTGGTTTTTACCGCCAGGCCACGGTGGGATATGTCACAGCTGGAACAAGTTTAATCTTTAATCTTGTCTTCTTTACCGCTGAGCAGGTTTTGTATATTGCTGCGATGCCGCCAGTAGAGAATAACAGTCATTACCACGGTTATTGTCATGAGCTCGTCACTCGGGGCAAGTTGCCAGATATAAAAAGGTGCCAGTAATGTTGCAACCAGTGCTGACAATGAAGAAATTTTCAGGACTTTGGCAACAAATAACCAGGTTCCCGCTGTTGCCAGGCCAACATATAAATTAAAACCAAACAGTACACCCAGCATGGTGGCCACGCCTTTGCCACCGCGGAAGTGGAAAAACACCGGGTAAAGATGGCCAATAAAAGCGGCAAAACCAACCAGCGCCACAACCAGGTCGGTAGTATCCAGGTACCTGGCTACCAGTACCGGAATCAATCCCTTTATGAAGTCACCAAACAGGGTAATGGCAGCGGCTTTTTTACCGCCAACGCGAAGTACGTTGGTTGCCCCGGGGTTTCCTGAACCCTCGCTGCGTGGATCCGGAAACCCCATCATTTTACAAACAATAATGGCAGTCGAAATAGAGCCAAACAGGTAGGCAAGGATTATGAGGCTGTAGTCGAGTGTAGTCATGGATAGTTGTGATTTTTTATTAATTTGCTGGGAGATTATAGAGTGCTAATCACCAGCAGTGTATAGTTCGTGAGCGAAAAAACAAATCATCATCAAGGGAAACCATGGATATTATTTATCTTAGTGATCTGCGTATAGATACCGTCATCGGTATTTTTGACTGGGAACGCAGGGTAAAACAGACCATCAGCCTGGATATTGAAATGGCAACCGATATTCGCAAGGCGGCTGAAACCGATACAATTGATGATACGCTGGACTACAAATCGGTGGCCAAGCGCATTATTGCGTTTGTAGGGCAAAGTGAATTCCAGCTGGTAGAAACCCTGGCCGAACGTATTTGTGACATTATCCTGAATGAATTTAATGTGCCCTGGGTAAAATTACGCCTTAACAAGCAGGGAGCGGTACGTGGTGCACGTGATGTCGGTGTGCTCATTGAGCGCGGTGAACGTCCGCAATAAACAAGCAGTGATATGGCACGTATATATATAAGTATTGGCAGCAATATTAACCCAACCGAGAATGTCCAGCAGGCTGTAAAGGTATTACGTGAACATTTTTCTGATGTCGCTGTATCCCCGGTCTATGAGAGCGAGGCAGTTGGTTTTGAAGGCAGCAATTTTCTTAACCTGGTCGTAGCTGCCAATACTGAACTTGATGTTTATGAAACCAACAAACTTCTTCATGAAATAGAAGATAACTATGGCAGGGACAGATCAGGTCCACGCTTTTCTTCGCGTACTATTGATCTTGATTTATTACTTTATGACGATTTGATTATTAAGGAAGCCGGCCTGGAAATTCCCCGTGAAGAAATATTACAGAATGCTTTCGTGTTATGGCCACTGGCCGATGTTGCGGCAGAGACAAAACATCCGCAACTGGGACAGACTATTGCTGAATTGTGGCAGGCTTTTGACAAACAAAGCCAGAAATTATGGCCGATTGAACTGGAGTTTTAAGAGTTTAAACTTCGCCCGCCATCAACAGTCAGTATCTGGCCGGTCATATATTCTCCATCACGAATTAAATAAAGCAGCGCCTTGGCAATATCTGACGGATCACCTTTGCGCTTGAGAAAGGTGCGTGAGACAACTTTTTCTTTACCGGCGTCATCAAGATGTTCAGGCCACAGGATAGCACCGGGAGCCACTGCATTTACACGTATTTCAGGCCCCAGTTCACAGGCCAGTGACTTGGTTAACATTACCAGGCCAGCCTTGGCGATGCTGTACACAGGAAAGGACTTCAAGGGTCGTTCAGCATGAATATCAACAATATTTACGATGCACCCATTATGTGCTTTTAAAAAGGGGGCGGCAGCCTGGGAAAGGAAAAAAGGAGCTTTCAGGTTGGAGCCAATCAGGTCATCCCAGTGTTTCTCTGATACGTGACCAATTTCGGTGCTGTAAAAACTGGAAGCATTATTGACCAGCACATCCAGTCGCCCCCATACTTCCGCCGCGTTTTTTATCAGCTTATGTAGTTTATGCGTATCGTGTAAATCAGCCTTGATCAGGCTTACCGAGTCAGGGCGATGGGTACACAGTTCATCACGCAAGGCCTTGGCTGCCTCATCTGAACTGCGGTAGTGTAATACCACGTTCATGCCCTGGGCGTGCAAGGTACGTGCAGTGGTGGCACCTATTCGATGTGCAGCTCCAGTGATAAGAACGACCTTATTGTCCAGCATGCTTATGGTATCCTCTTGTCTTTGTGGATGATTATAGAACGTAAAGCTTAATCCAATTGACCATTAAAGAACACAGATGATGAGCGCGGAATTTATTAGTAGCCAGTCCTCACTACCGGTTCCCGAGCAGGCAGCTATTTCACACAGTGAAAAACTGATCAAATTTATAAAAAATAAAATTGATCAGAAGCCAGAAGGTATAAGTTTTGCCGAGTTCATGGAGTATGTGCTTTATGCGCCGGGGCTGGGTTACTACAGTGCGGGTAGTCGTAAGCTGGGTAAAGAAGGCGATTTTATTACCGCGCCGGAAATATCTTCTCTGTTTTCGTACTGCCTGGCCAACTCGATACAACCGGCAGTCAGTCAATACGGGAGGATACTGGAAGTTGGTGCAGGTAGCGGTAAAATGGCAACCGATATTTTGATGCACCTTGAAAAAAACGGAAGTCTACCTGAACAGTATTTTATTCTTGAGCGTAGTGCTGAATTACGTGAACGGCAACGTCGCAGCTTGCAGCAACGCTGTAAACATTTATTTAAAAAAGTAAGCTGGATAGATGAATTTCCTTCATCATTTCAAGGGATAGTTGTTGCTAATGAGTTGCTCGATGCCTTGCCTATCCACCGGGTGATAAAACAGGATGGCAAATGGATGGAACAAACTGTGCAATGGCAGGGCGATAAGTTCGCATGGGGAACAGCAGCATTAAGCTCACCAAGATTGCAACAACGTCTTGAACAAATTGAATCCCGACAGGGTGATTTACCGGAAAGCTACCAGACTGAAATAAACCTGGCAGCTGAGGACTGGATAGCGAGCCTGGCAGAGCAGATTGATGAAGGCTATGTGTTGCTGGTGGATTATGGATATTCACAACATGAGTATTATCATCCACAGCGCGAGCAGGGAAGCTTGTTATGTCATTACCGGCACCAGGCACATAATGATCCGTTTGTGTACCCCGGGTTACAGGACATTACCGCGCATGTGGATTTTACAGCCATGGCCGATAGCGCCCTGAATGCAGGTCTGAAGGTAAGTGGCTTTACTACGCAAATGCTATTTCTGATGGATAGCGGATTAAATGAACTTGCCGAAAGTATGAGTAGTGAAGATGCAGAACAACAATTACAATTGGCTAGCCAGATTCGTCGCCTCACGTTACCGCAGGAAATGGGTGAGAGTTTTAAAGTGATGTTATTCAGCAAGAATGTCGAGAATTCATTGCGAGGGTTCGCTATGGATATGCGCAACAGATTATAAAATTTATTAAAGCAGAGTTGTTATGACACTTATTCATATTATCGTACTTGCTGTAGTACAGGGACTGACAGAGTTTTTACCGATTTCGAGCTCAGCACACCTGATTTTAGTGCCCGTGGTCAGTGACTGGCCGGATCAGGGTCTGGCATTTGATGTGGCTGTTCACGTAGGAACACTGAGCGCCGTGGTCTGGTATTTTCGTCATGAAGTGATCGGTATGACAAAGGACTGGGGTGCTTCCTGTATACAAAAGAAAACTGTGGGTGACAGCCGCCTGGCATGGGCCGTTATCATTGCTACAATTCCAGTTGGTGCAGCCGGTTTACTGTTTCATGATATTGTCGATACGGTTTTACGTTCACCGTTGGTGATTGCCTGGGCCACGATTGGTTTCGGTTTGTTGCTATGGTGGGCCGATATACAGGGCAAACGGGAACGAGACGAACATTCGCTAAGCTGGAAAGACATCATTATTGTCGGGTTGGCACAGGCATTGGCATTGATACCGGGCACCTCCCGTTCGGGTATTACCATGACTGCAGGTTTGATGCTGGGCCTAACCCGTAACGGTGCAGCCAGATTCTCATTCTTATTATCGATTCCCACCATATTAATGGCTGGCGGTTACAAAGGTTTAAAATTACTGGGTGATGGCGCTGTGGACTGGACAGCGATTATTCTTGGTACCGTGTTATCTGCTGTTACTGCGTACCTGTGTATCCACCTGTTTCTTAAGTTGCTGGATCGCATGGGAATGTTTCCGTTTGTTCTTTACCGGCTGGTCCTGGGTGTTGTTTTGCTATTCCTTTTCTTATGAACTTAAAGTACAGAAAACTATGGCTGGTGATTGGCTGGAGTCTAATCGTTACCGTCTGGTATTTATCGTTAACACCCAGCCCCCCGGATGTTGGAATCAAGTTGTGGGATAAGTTTAACCATTTCATTGCGTATGCCGTATTGATGGGCTGGTTTGGCCAGTTATAACTGCAAAATGTCTGGCGGCTATTATGGTATGGTTTTTTTATTACTATGGGTGTTGGTATAGAAATTTTCCAGGGAATGGGAACACACCGCTACTTTGAATACAATGATATGCTGGCAAATACTCTGGGGGTCATTGTCGCAATTCTGGTTTTGCAATTTAAAGGTGATGGTATTCTTTTCTGGTTTGAGCAACGCATACAGAAAGTGTTATGAGCAAAGATAATTTATTTTCAGAACAGGAATCCATGATCGTTGATTTCGTGTTTGATGAAAAAGTAGTGAATGTTTTTCCTGATATGATCCGTCGTTCAGTGCCCGGCTATGAATCGATTATTACCATGGTCGGTTTGATTGCGGGGGAATACGCCCAGGCCGATTCCAGTATTTATGATCTGGGTTGTTCACTGGGGGCAGCATCGCTATCAATACTGAAACAACTCAGACAGCCGGGTTGCAAACTTGTTGCAGTTGATAACTCCAGGGCGATGATTGATAAATGTAAATCCAATCTTGACGTGGAAAATGATCGGGCAAAAATAGAGCTATTATGTTCTGATATACAGGATGTCGAGATTGAGAATGCATCCGTCGTAACAATGAATTTTACGCTTCAGTTTGTGCCGCCGGAAGAACGTTTTGCTTTACTACAAAAAATTTATAATGGTCTGCGTCCCGGTGGCATACTGATACTTTCTGAGAAAATTATTTTTGCCAATGATTTTGAGCAGGATGACCATGAGTCACTACAACTGGCATTTAAAAAAGCCAATGGCTATAGTGACCTGGAAATCAGCCGGAAACGGACGGCACTGGAAAACGTACTTATCCCTGATACACTTGAACTGCATCAACAACGTTTAAAGTCAGTTGGCTTTGCACGATCTCACCAGTGGTTCCAGTGTTTTAATTTTATCTCTCTACTTGCCATTAAATGATCGATTACTCTTCGTTAATTGAGTATATGAATAATAATGAGTCGTTTGCTTCATGGGCTGAATGCATTGGCGAGCAAATAGAAGAAGGCTTAAGTATCTCGCGCCATGGTGATTTGCCTTTATGGAAGTCAATGGTAAATAACTTACCTGATATCCAGGTCAGCTCCATAGAGCTTGATGCTGACAAGGTACGAGCCGGTGTTACCAATGATATTGATGATGCACAGCGCCAGCTGTTAATTGATCGATTAATACAATTACAGCCCTGGCGTAAAGGACCTTATGAGCTCTTTGGCATTCACATTGATACCGAATGGCATTCGGACTGGAAGTGGAACCGCCTGAAGGATCAAATTAAACCCTTAACAGGCAAGACTGTACTGGATGTGGGTTGCGGCAGTGGTTATCACTGCTGGCGGATGAAAGGTGCAGGTGCTGAACGTGTTATCGGTATCGATCCTACCCCATTATTTGTGATGCAGTTTCATGCCCTGAAGAAGTACCTGGGCGAACACCAGGTTGATGTATTACCCGTTGGTATCGATGATGTGCCGGAAAAACTCGGGGCATTTGATACGGTTTTTTCCATGGGCGTGCTTTATCATCGTCGTTCACCGCTGGATCATATTTTACAGCTGAAGGATTGTTTAAAACCCGGTGGTGAGCTGGTGCTGGAAACCTTGGTTATTGATGGAGATGAAAATGATGTTCTGGTACCTGAAGATCGATATGCGCGCATGAAAAATGTGTGGTTTATCCCCTCGGTGAAGCTCCTCGAGCGCTGGCTGCAACGCTGTAAATTTGAAAATATCAGGGTTGTCGATATTGACCAGACCTCTATCGAAGAACAACGTGCCACCGGGTGGATGACCAACCAGTCTTTACAGGATTTCCTGGATCCCAACGATGCCAACAAGACCATTGAAGGTTACCCGGCGCCAAAGAGGGCGGTTGTTTTGTCAGAAAAATAACTGCTGGTGTGACTTCAAAACAACATTTTAAATCAGTTCTGCCACAGAAAATAAGTACGAGATTGAAAATTACTTGCCTCAAGATAAGAATTTTGGTTAATCTCTTCACAGTATTAACAAATTAATATCAACAAATTAGTATGATTTTCTATACTAATTTACGTTGATAATGTAGTGTGATATTAGATGGATCGTTACAGTTGAACCTATTTCAATATAAAAAGTGAAGGAAATAAATCATGGCTAGACAAGCAGGGCATAGCGTTGATTTAGATTTTTTTGAAGCACTTTCGCAGATGCGGGTTAATTATGATAGTGAGCAACAGGCACTATGGTTCTATATGCATGCTTTTCCCCGACCCTGTTACACCCCGGATCTACTAAGTGAACTGGACGATCTATTTGAAAAATTAAAGGAATCTGATGACATTCATTACCTGGTTGCAGCTTCGGGTGTACAGCAAGTTTACAATCTTGGTGGTGATCTGGAATTGTTCATTAAATATATCGAAGAGAATGAACGAGAAAAATTACGGCAATATGCTTATGATTGTGTAATGTGTTGCTATAACGGTGCAACACAAATCAGGCGCGGTATCACAACGATTGCCCTGGTTCAGGGGAGTGCACTAGGTGGTGGTTTCGAAGCAGCGCTTGCCTGTAACGTGGTAGTGGCTGAAGAAAGCGCGATGATGGGTTTTCCGGAAATACTCTTTAATCTTTTTCCTGGCATGGGAGCCTTTTCATTTCTTGGCCGCCGAATACCTATGCCTCAAGTCGAGAAAATGATCCTCTCTGGCCAGCAATATACTGCAGCTGAGTTGTATGAAATGGGTGCGATCGACGTGCTGGCAAAAGATGGAGAGGGTGAAAAGGCTGTCAAAGAATATATTGAAACGCATTCTGCACAACGCAAAACACGTGTCGCTATTCACAGGAGTCGTGACAGGGTAAATCCCATTACCATGTATGAACTAAAAGACATTGTTGATATCTGGGTTGACCTTGCAATGGAGGTTGATGAGGATGGACTGCGTGTAATGCAACGTTTGGTTAGAGCACAGAACCGAAAACTGTCTACAGCAAAGCTGGTATCCGATGTAGTAAATGCCTAGTTTGCTGAACCTGAAGACTGATTGTTCTGGGAGAACATCCAGAAAGCAAAGGTTGCTCTTGAAAGCTGTTTAATAATTTCATCAACATAATGTTGAGCATTTTTCTCATATTCAGCCTCTGAAATCTTGTTTGCTTTGCATGCTGCTTCATATAACTGGGTAGCACCAAGATTCCCTGAAAAACCTTTAAGCATGTGAGAAATATTTAAAAATTCCTCATAATCTCCTTTAACCGAGCTTTCAAGCTGGGCTATAACTTTCAAGCTTTGTGATACGAAACGGTTATAAAGATGATTGATTTCTTCTGTATCACCGGAAAGAAAACTTAACTGGTTTAGATCCAGTACGGGGGAGTCTGTTTTTTCAGTAGATTTGTTGGCCTCGTTTTCGGATTTTATTACGGCAGGGTTTGCCGGGGACATGGACTCAACAGCGCTTAGTAGTGAACTGGAGCGTACCGGTTTGGTCAGGTACATATTCACTTTTGCAGCCTGGCATTTTTCGATAGCTTCCTTGGTGGCATTGGCTGTCAGTATAATAAATGGAATTTCACTATCAGGTTGAGTATAGCGATAAACCTTTATCGCCTGCAGGCCACCCATGACGGGCATTTGCATGTCGAAAATACATAGATCAAAGTCTTCTTCATCCAGTGCATTTAATGCTTCTTCACCATTATTTACTACCTTGACGGTATGTCCACCCTGTTCCAGCATCCGGCTGATAATGCGCTGGTTAACCTCGTTATCTTCTGCCAGCAGGATATGATAACGATTGGTATAGGAAGTCTGCTTGCGACTGCTGAAGGCTTCCACGTTATCATGGTCGCTGATAAGTAACGGTGATGAATGGATAGCATTAAACAGCATGGATTTATTGACATGATGTGGAAGAATGTAATCGAAGCCGGTACTTAACAGGGATTTACGTGTTTCATTATCCAGTTCATCAGTTAACAAAATTAAATTCGCAGAGTTTAGAATTGAAGTTTGTTGTAATTGTTTAACAAACTGACTCGGGTTGAATTCTATAAGTGGTTTGGCAATAAGTATGGAATGGATTGCATGACCTTCAGCCTTTGCTTTGTTAATAATGTTCAGGGCATCCTTGGCTGAGGTTACTTCCTTGACTGTTACGCCCCACACCTCAAGCACATCCAGGAGTTCACTGAAATCATCATCACTATCACGCAGGAAAATCAGGCAGGCTTTATTCAGGTGTGGATCAGATTGTTTGTCAATATGACGAATAGAGAAAGGTAGTTCAAACCAGAAGTTGGAGCCCTCTCCCGGATTACTTACCACACCGATTGAACCACCAAGAATTTCTATTAAATCCTTGGCAATCGCAGTGCCCAGGCCGGTTCCAGTGTGCTTGCGGGTATCGGAACTGTCAGCCTGGGTGAAGCGTTCAAAAATGATTTTTTGATCTTCTTTATTGATACCTGGCCCGGTATCAATAACTTCAAAGCGAATGGTGCAGTCATCATTTTTGCGCTCAACCAGTGATACGCGTACCTGTATATAACCCTCGTTAGTGTACTTAATCGCGTTACCGATAAGGTTTACCAGTACCTGGCGCACATGGTTGTCATCACCAATCAGCGCAAATGGCACTTCGGGTTCCACGTGTAGCTTAAGCATTAACTCCTTGGCGGCAGCATGATGAGTCAGCATGCGTGTTGTTTGATACAGCATGTTATGAAGGTCAAACTCTTCGTTGACAACATCAACCCTGCCAGCTTCAATTCTTGAGATATCAAGAATATTTTCAATCAGCCCCAGCAGTGTATTAACTGAGTAATCAATTGTTTCAACGTATTCCTGCTGTTCGATTGTTAGCGGGCCACTTTTTAATAAATCATTGGATCCAATTATACCGTTAAGAGGTGTGCGCAACTCGTGGCTCATATTGGCCAGAAACTGGCTCTTGGCTTTATTAGCAATTTTTGCTTCATCTATTGCCTTTTCCAGGTAATTTATGAGAGTTGATACATAAATTGGGAGAAGTATCAGGCCAACAAGTAATCCACCATAAAGAGCGGGGTGGTTGTGCCAGTAACCAGATGTAAAATATACAGTGGTAAAACCAAGGATGGAGAATAAAGCACTAATGGTTAGATATTTACTACCAAAACGAAAGCCATAACCAAAGGTTATCCACAAGTAGAGCGGGTAAAGTGCGGCACCATATTCCCCCGCCAGATAAATAGCATATGAAATTGCACATGCATCCACAGCTGTTGTCGTTACATAACGAAGGGGATGGCTTTTTGGAGATATATAAATCCAGGTCAGTATGGATAAAGATGCAAATAGCAACAGGGCAGCTTCTACACCTATTTTTATTAAGACTTCCGGATCATTGAGATGATTGACTGAAATATAGGTAAAGACAAGTATACCAATAATCAGCCTGAGAAACGCTTGCTGATGTTCCCGCCCTGGACTTGATTTAATTCGTCTAAAAAAACTCTGCAACATGGTTTTACCTGATGATGCTGTTCTGTTTTTCCTTTATGTAACAGGGGGTATCGACACATTTCAAAGAAAACTGAAATAAATAAGGACACTTTATATAAATTTAATGATGGTCCCTTGAAGTGGTGATCCCCGAATATAACCAAATTCTGGCAATTGATCGATACGAATAAGTTCTAAGTTTCTAATTTATATGACTTATTTTTTATGTGTAATAAGCTATTCAACAGGCTTTCCAATCAGATCATGTTCAGTCGCGCCGGTTATTTCGACCTCGATGAAGTCTCCGGTTTTGACATTATCAGCCCCGTCCAGAATCACCACACCATCAATTTCCGGGGCATCCGCCTTGGAACGGGCCAGCATCAGGTTTTCTTCGGATAAGCCGTCTACCAGCACCGTCATACGTTGGCCAATTTTCTGCTGGAGTTTGTTGGCACTGATTTGCGCCTGTTTTTCCATGAAGCGTTGCAGTCGCTCCTGTTGCACTTCTTCTGGAACGTGCTCGGGTAAGTCGTTGGCTTTAGCGCCTTCAACGGGAGAGTAGGCAAATGCACCAACTCTGTCTAACTGGGCTTCGTCAAGAAAGTTCAGTAAGAGTTCAAAATCCTGCTCGGTTTCACCAGGAAAGCCAACAATAAAGGTGGAACGTAATGTAATATCCGGGCAGATTTCTCGCCAGCTTTGTATTCGTTCAATGGTTTTCTCAATTTTACCCGGTCGCTTCATGGCCCGTAGTACATCTGGACTGGCGTGTTGTAATGGCATGTCCAGGTAAGGCAGAATTTTTCCTTCTGCCATTAATGGAATGACCTCTTCCACATGCGGGTAAGGGTAAACATAGTGAAGACGTATCCAGATACCCAGTTCACCCAGCGCATTGGCCAGTTCTGTCATGTGTGTCTTGATTGGCCGGCCACCCCAGAATCCGGTCTGGTACTTGATATCAATACCGTAGGCACTGGTGTCTTGTGAGACAACAAGTAACTCTTTTGTTCCGGCATTGACCAGGTTTTCTGCTTCCTGCATAACATCCCCAATAGGACGGCTCACCAGGTCACCACGCAGGCTGGGAATAATGCAGAAAGTACAGCGATGATTACAACCTTCGGAAATTTTCAGGTAGGCATAATGCCTGGGAGTCAGTTTGATGCCAGCACTGGGTACCAGGTCCATGAACGGATCATGAGGTTTCGGCAAGTGAGTATGAATAGCCTGCATCACTTCACCGGCCGCATGTGGACCGGTGACAGCAAGTACATTGGGATACTGGGTTTCAATTAAACCTTCACGTGCTCCCAGGCAACCAGTAACAATAACTTTGCCGTTTTCATCCAGTGCTTCACCAATGGCCTCCATGGATTCTTCTACCGCTTCATCAATAAATCCGCAGGTATTCACCACGACCATTTCCGCATCATCGTAGCTGGAGGTAATTTCATAACCCTCGGCACGCAGTTGGGTCAGTATGTGCTCAGAATCAACCAGGGCCTTGGGACAGCCGAGGCTTATAAAACCGACTTTTGGTACTTGTGGATTCGACATGGAGTGAAATAACCGAAAATTACAGGGAATTAAGGGGTAGCTATTCTAGCAGAAAAGTATCTGACGAGTATTAAATCTCGTTGGCGATTTCCAGTAAATTGCCGTCTGGATCACGGATGTAAACGGATATCAAGGCATGCCTGGCACCGGTTCGCTCAACAGGCCCTTCTATGATTTCAGTATTATTTTGTTGTAAATGAAAAATGACTTCGTTGATGGGGGTACTGGTGAGCAGGCATATATCAGCTGAACCTGGTAGAGCTTGCTTCGCTTTTGGTTCAAATTCCTCACCTTGTTGATGTAAATTGATTTTTTGTTCGCCAAATCTTAAGGCTTTACGATCTTCAGCAAAAGTGATGAGTTCCATGCCCAGAATATGCGTATAGAAATCCACGGTGGTTGAAATATCTCTAACAGTTAAAACAAGGTGATCCAGCCGCTGCAGTTTCATTTGATTTTTCCAACATGTAAATAAATAGGCCAGTTGATCGTACGTTTTTCCTGCGAGTCCCCCCACATACTTTCAAGCTCTGATGCTATTTGTACAACGGGGTCCTGTCCATGCCGTTCACGGTAGTACTGTACTGCAGACCATGTACCCAGATAACCAATAACCTGTCGCAGGTCCCACCGAACTGACATGGCAAACTGGGGAGGCTGAATTCGTTCAAAAGGGAAAGTTAGCGTGGTATAACCATCATGAATATATCTGCGCTCTTCTGGCCAGAACGGTCCAACTGTTTCACTGTAAAAGTAGTGGATACATTCGTCGATACCAGCATCAATATTAAATAAGCCATAACACCAGGCCGAGAAAATTCCACCCGGCTTACTAACGCGTTTTACTTCCTTATAAAACGAATCCAGGTCGAACCAGTGCAATGCCTGGGCCACGGTAATTAAATCAAAGTGATTTTCAGTGAAAGGTGTATTGGATGCCTCACATACCAGGTAATGAATTTTTTCATGGGGCGAGGTCTGTTTAATTTGTTTTTCGCTGGCATCTGTCGCTTCCACGCTATTATAAAAGGAAGCTAACGCAATAGCAGCCTGGCCATTACCTGTTGCACAGTCCCAGGCCCGGTCATGATGCGGTGTTAAGGTGGCCAGGTATGCAAACAAACTTTGCGGATAAAGGGGGCGATACAGCGAATAGTCACTGGCCTGTTTCGAAAAATGATCACCGGCGAAACCCATAATCCAGGTTTAATCCATGTAAGGTTGACGTACCTGTTGAATAACCAGTATACGTTTTTGCCTGATGGCATCAGCAATAGCGGTTCCTTCCAGGCCTTTTTCAATAAATGGCCTGGCATCAATTTTGGCGGCAGCAGCGTAGGCCTTGCGATAGATTGTTGGCTGATCAAAGTCGGCATCCTCGTAACCGGTACGTCCGCGTGAGTCAGCCTCGCATGCCAGCAGGAACTGTTCAAAACGTTCGGGGCGCCGAAATGCATCCAGTTTTTCCAGTGTTTCAAGAAAAGTATCATCACGCATTTCAGCGGCGCGGTGATAATGCAGGTGATAGCGGGTAACAATGATGGCCAGTTCACGAAACTGGTTAGGCACGCGCAGACGATCACACAGGGCTTCCACCAGGGGAACACCGCGTTCTTCATGAGACACATGTTTTGGCCATTCCTCTTTCGGGGTTGTACCTTTGCCCAGGTCATGCACCAGTGCGGCAAAGCGTACGGCGGGATCGTCGGATAAACGTGCGGCCTGTGTAAGCACCATCATGGTATGTACACCAGTATCGATTTCCGGGTGATATTTCTCCGGTTGTGGTACACCATATAAACGTTCAACTTCCGGAAAGATTTTTTTCAGTGCACCACAGTCACGCAGTACTTCAAAAAAGCGTGCTGGTGTGTTTTCTGCCAGTGCGTTTACTGTTTCCTGCCAGACACGCTCAGCGACCAGGGCATCGACTTCACCGTTATCGACCATTTGTTGCATAAGCTGGTTGGTTTCATCAGCGACTGTAAAACCTAGATCGGCAAAGCGTGCAGCAAAGCGCGCTACACGTAAAATACGTACCGGGTCTTCGGCAAAGGCCGGCGAGACATGGCGGAGGATGCGGTTATCCAGGTCGGACTTTCCGTTATAGGGATCAATAAGATTCCCCTCCGCATCTTCGGCTATCGCGTTGATGGTGAGATCACGTCGTCTGAGATCATCTTCCAGTGTGACATCTGCCGCAGCGTAAAACTCGAAACCGGTATAACCTGGTGCGGTTTTTCGTTCGGTACGTGCCAGGGCATATTCTTCTTTGGTTTCAGGGTGAAGGAAAACCGGGAAGTCCTTACCGACAGACTTGTAACCAAGTTGTCTAAGTTGATCAGGTGTGGCGCCCACGACAACCCAGTCCTGATCTTTTACCGCCAGGTTCAGGTACTTGTCTCGTATGCAACCGCCAACTTTGTAAACTTCCATGTGTGGAATTGTAAACTAAATAGTGGTTGTAAATAATGTTAATTGAACAGGGTTTCAGTCACGATGTGCATGTTGACGAAATTCATCGTAACGTCGTCGGCAGGAGTTATCCCTCAGGTAACGCGGTACCTCAGCTTCAATGGAAGTGGGTGTAATCTTAAATACGTTTGTTAAGGTTTCACCATTATCCTTGCAGATACTATCCACTTGCATGGAACGGTAGTTATCGCGCGAGAAAGGTTTCCCCGGGAAATACTGAAAAATATTGGCCTGCAATAAAGACATAAACTTGCCTAGTGGGATAATAGTACGATGTACGTCAATATTTTTTGCGGTGTATTTTACTAACTGTTGGAGAGTATAGTTTTTCGGTCCACATAAATCATAATGTTGACCATAGGTACGATGATCATTCACGCTTTTCACAATAGCCTGGGCAACATCTTCAACAAAAACCGGGGCAAAACGTGCATTGGCACAGGCTAGTGGGAAAAATAACGGGATGCGGAAAAGTAAACAGGCAAAACGGTTGAAGAAACTGTCAGCCGGGCCAAAAATGACAGAAGGTCGAAAGCTGGTGACGTTAATATTGGCAGCGCTATGGGCCAGGTCTTCAGCTTCACCCTTACTGCGTAAATAATAACTGGGACCATTGGCGGCATCGGCATTTAGCGCACTCATATGCAACAGGCGCTTGATACCTTTAGCGTGACAGGCATCAATGACTTTCTGGGCTAGTTCGACATGCGCCTGATGAAACCCACGTCCGTTATCACGAGCTTCATTAAGAATTCCAACCAGATTT
Source organism: Gammaproteobacteria bacterium (assembly GCA_037388705.1). Taxonomy (GTDB): domain Bacteria; phylum Pseudomonadota; class Gammaproteobacteria; order UBA6429; family Thiohalophilaceae; genus JARRJY01. Next base: position 27,893 of record JARRJY010000012.1, on the reverse strand, counting down.
ATGACGACATGCTGATTGGTAAAATATTGCTGTAGCTGGGCGGTATCGTGAATATCGGCGGAAATGACTTCCACGGTTGGCAAGACCAGCAGCTTGCGGTTACGTTCCCGGTGGCGAGCGAGTACACGGACCCTGTAACCGGCTTTTGCCAGCTGGCTGATTACATGGTAACCAACAAAACCTGTTCCTCCCAAAACACATATATTTTTCTTCATACCGAGAGTGCCTTTATATTTCTATGAGTTTTACGGTAATCAACCCCGCTACCGGTGAAAAAGTAAAGGATATACCCGCCTGGAATGATTCGCAGGTGGATTCGGTACTGGCCGAGGTGGCAGCTGTCACTCCCGAGTGGGAATCGACCACCATTGATATCCGCAGTAAACTCATGAAGAAAGCTGCTGACGTTCTGCGTACCAACAAGGATAAGTATGCCAGTATTATTACCGAAGAAATGGGCAAGCTCATCAACGATGCCAGGGCAGAAGTGGAAAAATGTGCACTGGTATGCGACTACTATGCTGATAATGCGGCTGAATTTTTAAAAGACGAATTTATTGAGTCAGATGCGGGAAAAAGTTATGTAGCCTACCTGCCACTGGGTACCGTACTGGCAGTAATGCCCTGGAATTTTCCTTTCTGGCAGGTATTTCGGTTTGCTGCCCCGGCGTTAATGGCGGGTAACACCGGCGTATTAAAACATGCCTCCAATGTGCCGCAGTGTGCGTTGGCTATTGAAGAAGTTTTTTCCGAGGCAGGTTTTCCTGGCGGGGTATTCAGAACCCTGATGATCCGTGCTTCTCAGGTACAAAAGGTAATTGAAGATCCACGAGTGCACGCGGTCACCCTGACCGGCAGTGAACCAGCTGGTCGACAGGTTGCCGCTACGGCAGGTGCAAACCTGAAAAAGACAGTACTGGAACTGGGTGGTTCCGATGCGTTTGTTGTTCTGGAAGATGCTGATCTTGATGAGACGGTAAAAAATGCCGTCATTTCCCGTTACCTGAATACCGGGCAAAGCTGTATTGCGGCAAAACGCTTCATCGTTGTCGATGCCATTGCTGAAGATTTTATCAGTCGCTTCAAGGCCGCGGTGGAAGCCTTAACACCAGGCGACCCGATGGATGAAGCAACCACCATGGCACCCATGGCGCGAAACGATTTGCTTGATGACTTACATGTCCAGGTACAGGATTCCATTGCCGCAGGTGCGGTCGCGGTAACCGGTTGTGAGCCGATTGAAGGCAAGGGTGCTTTTTACAAGGCATCTATTCTTGACCAGGTAAAACCGGGTATGCGGGCTTACCATGAAGAATTATTTGGTCCGGTTGCAATAGTTATCCGTGCCCGTGATGAAGTGGATGCGTTACACATTGCCAATGATTCAGTATTCGGCCTGGGTGGAAGTGTGTGGACAAAAGATCAAATTCGTGGCGAAGCGCTTGCGCGTAATATCCAGTCAGGCTGCACTTTTGTAAACGGTTTTGTGAAAAGTGATCCAAGGTTACCCTTTGGCGGGATTAAAAATTCTGGCTATGGAAGAGAACTCTCCTCACATGGCATTAAAGAATTTGTTAATGCCAAGACCATCTGGGTGAAATAACTTTATATTTGTAGTGTAACCTAACGTTCTCGAAATCGCGGAATGTTAGCGTTACACTATTTCAATGCAGAATAATAATACTGAACCTCATCTTAAACGTTCCATATCTCTTCCACTAGTGACGTTCTACGGTATTGGTACGATACTTGGCGCTGGAATTTATGTGCTGGTAGGCAAGGTGGCAGGTGAAGCTGGTATGGCGACCCCCTTTGCTTTTCTGCTGGCATCGCTGTTAGCGGGTTTTTCCGCTTTTTCCTATGCAGAACTTTCTTCTCGTTATCCCCGTAGTGCCGGGGAAGCGGTGTATTTGCATGCCGCCTTTGGCATAAAACATTTTTCCCTAATCATGGGCTTGTTGATTATCACGATCGGGCTGGTTTCAGCTGCCACCATGATCCACGGATTTGTGGGCTACCTTGGTGTGTTTATTGATATGAGTCCCTTGTTAACCAAACTGTTGCTGGTAGTGGTACTGGCCTCCATTGTTACATGGGGAATTGGTGAGTCGATAATTTTTGCCAGCTTATTAACCATCATTGAAATTGTCGGTTTGTTAATAATCGTCTGGGTAACGAAGGATAAGCTTGCCGAGGCGCCTATGATGATAAGCCAGTTTATACCACCCATGGAAACCAGTGTCCTGATTGGCGTTTTTATGGGTGCATTTATTGCTTTTTATGCCTTTGTCGGTTTTGAAGATATTGTGAATGTTGCTGAAGAGGTGATTGATCCTGTAAAAAATGTTCCACGTGCAGTTATATGGTCACTTGTGGTAACAACGCTATTTTATTTTATTATTTCTACTGCCGCGGTGGTAACGCTTTCGCCGGAGAAACTGGCCAGTAGTGATGCACCCCTGGCAATGATTTATGAACACCAAACTGGCCAGCATGCTACAGTGATTGCTGTTATCAGCTTATTATCGGTAATCAACGGTGCCTTGATCCAGATTGTCATGGCGTCCAGGGTCTTATATGGTTTAAGCGAGCAACACTGGATACCGGCGTACTTTGGACATGTGAACAAAACCACCCGTACACCGATTAACGCAACCCTGGTGGTTTCAGTTATCATTCTGATTCTTGTGATGTGGCTGCCATTATTAAGTCTTGCCAAGATAACCAGCCTGATCACATTAATTGTTTTTGCCCTGATTAACCTCGCCCTTTTTATTATTAAGTTGAGAGAACAAAAGCACGAGGCGTTCTCGATCCCGTTATGGGTGCCGTTAACCGGTTTTATTACCTGTAGCGGATTTGTGTTCTTCCAGCTATACCACGCTGTGGCCAGTTAAGTAATGGAGAACTTTGTATATTTTTTAGTTCTGGGTAGTTTCGCCGGGCTGGTTGCCGGCTTGCTCGGTGTCGGTGGTGGTCTGATTATTGTGCCGGTGCTGAGCTGGTTGTTTTCCCAGCAAGACATTGATGGTACCGTGGTGGTTCATCTCGCGGTTGGCACTTCGTTGGCAACAATTATATTTACTTCTATCTCGTCAGTACGTGCACATCATCAGCATGGTGCTGTGCAGTGGCCAATATTCATAAATATAACACCAGGAATTATTGTCGGTGCCTTGCTAGGAGCCGCTATCGCTCGATATATGCCAACCAGTGTGCTGAGTGCCTTTTTTGGCGTGTTTGAAATTCTGGTGGCAATACAAATGGCATTTGCCATAAAACCAAAAGCTAGTCATAACCTGCCATCAAAACGGGTTATCGCACTGGTTGGTATAGTCATTGGTAGTATTTCTGCCATTGTCGGTATCGGTGGTGGCACGATGACAGTGCCCTACCTGGTGTGGTGTAACGTTGCCATGCGAAAGGCGGTGGCCACCTCGGCAGCAGTTGGTTTGCCAATTGCCATTGCCGGCGCGACAGGATTTGTACTGGCAGGCTGGAGTCACCCTGGCATTCCGCCAGATAGCTGGGGTTTCATTGTACCCGAAGCATTTATCGGTATCGTGATAGCCAGTGTGCTGTTCGCACCACTGGGGGCAAGAATTGCCCACCGTATCTCTTCCGTTTACCTGAAGCGAATTTTTGCCATGTTCCTTTTTATACTGGGAATAAAAATGCTGGCCCTTTAATAGCTAATCATCACGCTCAATAAGTATTTTTATATATCCCAGTTTTACATAGTCATTAATTTGAGCCGGGCCCGCAGCAGCGACATCGGCATACTCAGCAAATTCATCTGCCGCAACATTATGCCACTCAGCATAGGTACCACATACGTGCAGACTGACGCCGCTGTCCTTGACCAGTGATTCGGTCAGAGAGTGGACTTTTCGGTAACGTTGTTTATGTTTTTTCTGCAGGGCAAATTGTTCCCGGCCATGGGTTACAACGGCAATATCAAGATCAGGAAATTTTGCTCGTAACCTTTCGATTTCTTTTTTAGCTTCAGGTAGTGCCCAGCGCAGGCCTTCGGGCTCACCGGTAACGATCTCAAACACAACACCTTCAGGTGCTTCGCTTTCTGAGATTATGCGACTAACCTGATCCAGGTAACTTGCTGCTGATGATGAAAAACTGATAAGAGTAAGAGTGAACAGGGAAAATAGAATAAAGCTGATTTTCGGGCGCATGGCATCTCCTTTATTTTTTTGGACATGCGGGCTGTATAATAGTTTCCAGTGAAAGAATATAAATCAACCGCCGGTCATTGACATGAAGCGAACTACCTTCTCCGGCTTTTCACTAAACTCATGTTTTTCCGGTTTTAATGCCAGCGCTTTATGGATATGTTGTTTGAGTTCTTCATCACTGATGCCCTGGCGTAATAAAGGACGCAGTTCGTATTTATCCTCCTGCCCCAGGCATAGATAAAGTGTCCCATCTACTGACAGGCGGACGCGGTTACAGGTTTCACAGAAATGTTGTGACATGGGCGTTATAAAACCGATTCGTAACTCGGTGTCTTTTACACGCATATACCTGGCTGGCCCACCACCCGCAACAATGCCGGGTACCAGGTCAAAACGTTGTTCAAGCCGCTGCTTGATTTCATCCAGGCTGATAAAATGATCACTTGCCGAACGGCCCGTATCACCCACTGGCATTGTTTCGATGAAGCGTAATGTGAAATCATGCTCCAGGCAGAAGTTCACCATGTCTTCCACTTCATCATCATTGATCCCTTTCATGACGACCATGTTAACCTTGATAGGGTGAAAGCCTGCCTGCTTGGCGGCCATTAAGCCATCGATAACTTTTCCCAGCTTGCCGTGAGTAATCTCTTTAAAACGATCGGCGCGCAAGGTATCCAGGCTGACATTAATTCTTGCAACCCCGGCATCCTTAAGTAGTTGCGCCTGTTTGTTAAGCCGGGTGGCGTTGGTACTTAGAGAGAGATCATCAAGACCGGGTAGCTCGGAAAGCTTTGCTAATAATTTATTTATATCTTTACGCACCAGAGGCTCACCCCCGGTAACGCGAATGCGATGTGTTCCCAATTCGGTAAAGGCACGAATGACACGCTCAATTTCGTCAAATGTAAGCCAGTCTGCAGGTTCTTCGAAGTCTTTAAATCCTTCCGGCATGCAGTACTGGCAACGCAAATCGCAGCGATCAGTCACTGACAGGCGGACATAGTCAATGCGGCGACCGTAGGGATCAAGCAGTTCAGTCTGTGAAAGATTATCGGGCATGCAGTGAGCCAAAACAGTGTTAACGAAAATGTTATCTCATTATACTGGATGTACTTCTATAATGTTGTAGATAGCAGTGAAAATCAAAGAATAGGAAGTTTAGATGGCGGGCAGTTCTGGTTCTTTAAAACTTATCCATGTTAAAACAGCTTGTGAGAGCTGTCGTGTCAGAGAACTTTGTTTACCAACCTCATTGGATGGTATTCAGCTAAACTTAATGGATCAACTGGTCAAGCGCATCAAACCATTAAAAAAAGGGGAGTACCTGTACCATACCGGCGATGAATTTAAGGGGCTCTACGCGATTCAGTCGGGGGCCCTGAAAACCATGGGACTGACGGTAGAAGGCAAAGAGCAAGTGACCGGTTTTCACCTCGAAGGTGAGCTGGTAGGGATGGATGCCGTGGATATTAACCAGCACCCGTGCAATGCCATCGCACTTGAAAATACTGAAGTTTGTTTGATTCCTTTCGGAAAACTGGAACAGCTGGCCCAGGAGGTTCCCAAACTGATGCATGACCTGGCTCGCATTATGAGCCGTGAGATATTGCGTGAAGAAAATACACTGTTCATGCTCGGTAGTAGTACCGCTGAACAGCGACTGGCCCTGTTTCTTATGAATCTTTACCGTCGTCAGTTAAAACGTGGCGGAGCAGAAAATCATCTTAAACTACAAATGACTCGCCAGGATATTGGTAACTACCTTGGTCTGGCATTTGAAACGGTTAGCCGTCATCTGAATCACTTCCAGGATCAAGAACTACTTAGAATAGAAAACCGCAAGATTACTTTACTGGATCTAGCGGGCCTGGAATCAATCGGTGGTTAACTGGTTTGACCAAGTTGAAAAGATTGCTGGCGTAACTCGTGGTTTACCAGTAGTGCCAGACTGAGCAGAATCAAGGCGCCTCCCTGGTGCATCACACCTAATGTTACCGGTACGACCAGTAGTAAAGTACTGATACCCAGTCCTACCTGTATAACGCACATCACTAAAAAAAGATTCAAAATAGTTTTGCTACGCTGACTCAATGAATATCGGCGACTCATAAACCATAACGCGGGAATCATCAGGCATAACAGGTATGCAATCATACGGTGGTTAAATTGTATTGTTGCGAGATCCTCAAACATGTTGATATAGAAAGGATCTTCAGGATAAATGAATGGAGGTACAAAATGGCCCCCCATTAACGGGAATGTATTAAATACAAATCCTGCATCAGTGCCAGCAACAAAGCCGCCAGACAGAATCATAATTACGATGACACTCGTGACAGCAATTGATTTCCTTCGCAGTTTACCAGGTACATCCGAATTAGCCATTTGAGGCCTTATTAAACTTAGTGCTGTCCAGAATATAAACATATAAATAGCCATGGCAGCACCCAGGTGAGCCGTTAACCGGTATTGGCTCACTGATGGAATATTTACCAGGCCACTTTTTACCATGTACCAGCCAAGCAGTCCTTGCAGGCCACCCAGCATGAACATAATCACGAAACGGGTTGTCAGTTTACGGTGGATTTTTTTCTTAAACAAAAAGTATAAAAACGGCAGTAAGAAAGCTAAACCGATAAATCGCCCGAGTACCCGGTGACCATACTCAAAATAAAAAATGGACTTAAATCCTTCCAGGTCCATCCCTCGGCCTTTATTAATTTTCTGATACTCAGGGAATTGCTGGTATTTCTCAAAGGTCGACTGCCACTCTTCATCACCAATTGGCGGCACGATACCCATGATAGGTTTCCAGTCGACCATGGATAACCCGGATTCAGTCAGGCGTGTTGCCCCGCCGAGGAGAATCATGCAGAATATCAGTCCACATACTACAAACAGCCAGATGGCTAGCTGTCGGTTATTTTGTGCAAGGTTTGTATCAGGAGACATTGTTATATTTCTTACGGCAATTCAGGCCTTGCTATCTTACCGTAAGTGGAGGAGGAAGGTAGCGAAAAAAGAATAGAAATTGTTAATGGGCTCTGAAATAAAACTGAGTAACTGATTTACCATTCGTTATAGTTTGATAATTATTTTTGCTCCCCCCAGTGTGCTGTCAGCAATTTCCATGGAACCCTTGTAGAGCAATAACATATCATTAATCATTGCCATACCCAGGCCATGCCCCGGAACATTCTGGTCGGCCCGTTGGCCTCGTAATAATATCCTTTCACGTTGTTCTTTTTGTATCCCAGGACCATCATCTTCAATCAGTAGCTCGACGTGCTGGTTTTTTCTGGTTGCGATAAAATGAATAGATGTCTTGCACCATTTATATGCGTTCTCGAACAGGTTGCCAAGCAATTCGAAAAGATCACCTTCATCCATTTTCAAAACAAGATCGCTATCAATATTGATGTCAACCTGAACCTGTTTTTCGCGAAAAACTTTCTGAAGTGAATTATTTATTTTTTCCACGATGGGAAGTAGCAGGGTTTGCGAATGTGTGCCTCGCAGGCCGGCAGTGGCGGCCCGTTGTAGCTGGTATTCAACAATATTATTGATTGCCTGTATTTGTTCTTCGGCTGTTTCTTTCTGTTCCATGTTGCTGGCGCCGAATATGCCGTGTAAAACAGCAATGGGTGTTTTCAGGCTATGTGCCATATTACCCAGGGCATCACGGTAACGGGTAAGTTGCTGTTGTGATGATTCCAGTAGCTGGTTCAGGTTGTTGGTGAGGGGCGTAATTTCCCTGGGGTAGTTACCAGATAAGCGAAGCGCTTTTCCCTGTTCGATTTTCAGCAGGTCATCTGCGACGTGACGTAACGGTGTCAGGCCCCATCGTAAAATAAATGCCTGTACAACGATTAACAGAAGCCCGACACCAGCTAACCATCCCCACAGGTTATGGCGAAACACCCGGATTTGTTGGTATAGAACTTTCTGGTTTTCAGCCACCTGGAAAATATACTGTTGTTCGCCTTTTTCGGTTACCCAGAGCGTGGCAAAGCTCAGGATAGTATAGGTTTTCTGACTGTTCGTATTAACAGTAAAGACAAATTCACCCAGCTTGATATTGGTCGGGTAGGCAATGCTGGTATTTATCATTGACCTGGACTGCCAGATAATTTTTTGCTGTGGGGTAATCACACGGGCATGTAATGTGGATTCGGCAATATTAAGGCGTGGCTCGGTGATTTCACTTGGGAGATGTAGTTGATTATTTTCACCAAGCTCGGCGGTGGCAAGTAGTGTATAAATCTGGGTACGCAGGTTTTCACGTTGTGCATTTTCTACGTTATTACGAAATGCTTCATCAAGTACGATCCCCGTCAGGCTGAGGAACAAGGCCAGGATAATGAAGGCTGATAACAGTATGCGTGTATGTATGGACAGGGTCACGACAGTTTATGGTCCTTCCTGCCTGAGGTTCCAGCGATAACCACGGCCACGCAGTGTTTCAATCGGTTTTAAGGTACCGTCAGGATCCAGTTTTTTTCTGAGGCGCCCTATAAAAACTTCAATAACATTACTGTCACGATCAAAGTCCTGCTCATAAATATGTTCAGTTAATTCTGTTTTTGAAACTACCTTGTCAGGATTCATGGTCAGGTATTCAATGACTTTATATTCATAGGCGGTTAAATCCAGCTCGGTATCGTTTACCGAAATAACCTGGCTTGAAGTATTAATTGTAATTGGACCAAACTTGATGAGTGGCTGGCTAACACCAGCTGAGCGACGTAACAGCGCACGGGTACGGGCCAGCAATTCTTCATTATGGAAAGGCTTTACCAGGTAATCATCAGCGCCAGCTTCCAGGCCTTCCACCTTGTCCTGCCATTTCCCACGAGCCGTTAGGATCAGGATGGGAAACGATTTTCCCAGATCCCGCCATTGCTGAATGACTTCTATACCAGATAATTCTGGTAAACCAAGATCGACAATAGCCAGGTCAAATGGGTATTCACGTCCCATAAACAGGCCTGCGCGCCCATCTTCTGCGACATCTACGGCGAATCCCTGCATTTGCAGGAATTGCTGCAATTGTTCTCTTAAATGAGGTTCATCCTCGATAATCAGTAAGCGCATGATATTTATTACTGGTTAACTTTAAAGACGCGCACTTTTCCAGAAGGTAACAACACTTTTATGTGGTGAATTACCTGACCGTTTTGGCGGACAGTTTTAGCAGAAAGGATCCGCCCCCCGGTTTGTTTTTTTATTTGTTGAACTGCCGTATCCAGGCTTTGCTGGTTGTTCTGAGCCAGTAGCAGGAAATGGGCATTATTTTGTGTGGTTTGTACCGAAAATACAGGTGTCGTTAAAAAAATTAGTAAAAGCAGTGTGTAAGCGAAGCGTCTCATTGTGTTTTTCTCTGGCAGATTTCCTGGTTATCGGCTGGGTCAGGAAAACTTCCTGACCCATACCTAAAGGATAACCAAGCTTTACATCTTCCACCAGTGTAGTCAGTGAATTGGTGGATTAATGATGACTCAGCGCATCGCCCAGCATGGCTCCAAATACCGCACCACTGAAGGTAGACATTGGGTCACCATGGCCAAGATCACTGCCAATGGCCGAGCCAATTATGCCACCAGCAATCACAGGTAAGGCATTGTTGTGATAGTGGCGATCTCTAACAA
>JARRJY010000012.1:0-18029 GCA_037388705.1 Gammaproteobacteria bacterium | reverse complement strand
GACGTGGTGCATGATCATAATGGTGATAAACACGTTTCTCAAAACGACGTGGTGGCTTGTGATAAATATGTTTTTCGACATATCGATGGCCTTTGTGTTTGTATTGATGTTTTTTAACAAACCGTTTGCCATGCTGATACTTTTTATAATGGCGCTGTTTTTCCGGGTGGCTGTAAAAGCGCCTGTTATCATGACGACGTTTTTCTACATCGCGGTATTTCCAGCGACGTTCATCTTCATGACGCATCTTTTTGACGATGCGTTTTTCCTGGTAATAACCGTGGTCCCGGTCTGACGCTTCAGCCGCTGACATGAAGCCAACACTGATGCCTACGATACCAATGATGCATGTGATTGTGTTTTTCATTGTGGTTCTCCATTTTTTTCAGAAATCCACCATTTGTTGCTGTTATGGAGAACTATAGAGGGGGCTGGCTGAACCTTACCTGAATCGAATATAAAAAATCGAAAATAATAAAAATACAATATAATCAATAAGTTAACACTTATCAATACCGTATCGGTACAATGGCTGCGGTTCGCAGATACCATAACCCTGAACGAAATCGATACCAATTTTCCGCAATTCATCAAGAGTACGTTGATTTTCCACGTACTCGGCGATAGTACTGATATTCATCGCACGCCCTACCTGGTTGATGGCATCAACCATGGTGCGATCGATATGGTCTTCAGCAATATTACGCACAAAGTTCCCGTCTATCTTGACGAAATCAACCGGCAGGGTTTTCAGGTATGAAAACGAAGACATACCACTACCAAAATCATCAAGAGCAAAACGACAGCCGCGTTTCTTTAATTCCTGGATAAAATGCAGCGCCTGTGACAGATTGGAGACCGCGGTGGTTTCTGTAATCTCGAAGCAGATCTTGTTAATCGGGACCTGTCCGGATTCCAGTTGATCGATAATAAACGACATGAAAGTTTGGTCGCCAATGGATGCACCAGACAGGTTTATGGAGCAGGTATCCAGTTTACTAACCAGCTTGCTATTCTGCTTTAACCATTTGAATGTTTGCTTTAATACCCATTTATCAATTAGCGGCATCAGGTTGTAACGTTCTGCAGCAGGGATAAATGCGCCGGGAGGAATGAGTGTATCGTCAATTTTTATTTTTACGAGTATTTCAATGAAACTGTGCAGATTATGAATATTATGGAAAGAGGTGATCGGCTGAAAATATAAGACAAACTGGTTCTGTTCCAGGGCGGAATTGATCCTGTTTACCCAGTGCATCTCGCCATAGTGTTGAGCAACTTTGCTATCAGATTCATGGTACACATGAATACGGTTACGCCCACTGTCCTTGGCAAGGTAACAGGCAGCATCGGCAGCACTTAAAACGCTGTGCAGGCTCTCGGTCATTTTATCAATGGGTACAACACCAATACTCACCCCGATTGTGAAATTTTTTCCTTCCCAGGAAAAGCGAAAATCTTCAATGGTTTTGCGCAGGTCTTCAGACAGCTGGAGTACTTTTTCCTGGTTACAGTGAGGGAACAAAACACCAAATTCATCACCACCCAGTCGGCCAAGGGTATCACCTTGCCTTATATGTGATTTTAACAGGGTGGATATTTGCCGGAGCAATTCATCACCCGCAATATGGCCACAGGTATCATTTACAATCTTGAACTGGTCAAGATCCAGGTAACACAGGGCATGTTGAGTGTTATCTATCTTCGATTCATCAATAAGTTGTGAAAGTCGAGCTTCAAATTCGTGGCGATTAATCAGGCTAGTCAAAGAATCATGTGTTGCGAGATAGTTAAGTTTATTTTCAATTGCTTTTTCCGCAGCGACATTGCGGAATACCACGACGGCACCAATGACCTGGTTATCCTCGTAAATGGGTGTTGAAGAGAACTGTACCGGGAAAGCATCACCTGCTTTGGTTTTGAATACTTCCTTATCAGAGTACATGCTTTTGCAGTCAGCCATCGAGCGATAAATAGCGCAATCATCGATTTCTATTTTATTTCCGTGTTGATCAGAATGATGAATCACTTCATAAATATTTTTATCATAGAGTTCATAAGGTGTATAACCAAGCATGTTGATTGCTGCAGTATTCATGAAAGTACACTTCATGTTTGGGTCGATGCTGAGTATCCCCTCGCTGGTTGCATTGAACATGGTATGGATGTATTCATTGGTTTTCTTCGATTCACGTTCTATTTCTGCTTTTTCTTCATAGATAATCTGGGTATTGATGACCAGGGCAGCTTCATGAGCGATACTTTCAAACAGGTTAATTTCACGTTGTGGAAAGATATGTCTGTATTCCTGGAAAGCACACATCAATACGCCAATCACTTTGTCTTCAACATCTAGTGGCGTTGCCAGACAGGATAAAATGTGAAATCTTTTTTGCAAGACACTATTAACATCGGGACTGTTTACGGCATCATTGATAATTTGTGTTTTTCTGTCATTGAAGGATTTAACAGCAGCCGAGTTTTCATCTGTACTCAAATAATAATAACCATCTGGATTATACTTGTTGTTGCTATCAGCAACTCCAGTCAGCCTGCCATCTTTAAACAGGATTAAAAAGGTAATATCGGCTTTCAGGCTTTCTTTACATAAGTTGATAACCTTGTCGGATATCATTGAAATCTTTTTGTCATAACCGCTGTCCAGGATTGATTCGCGATTAATGGAAAGAATCTCCGTATGATTTTTCAGATCGAGTAACAAGTCACTATATTTTCTGACAATTAACCCAAGTTCATCAGTTGACCTTGCTGTAAATTCTTGTGGATCGATCACCTTGGCGGCTGTTAATTGCCCCATGCGATGTAAAGGTAATAGTGCCTGTCCAAAGCTATGAGTGAACAACAGGCTACCTGCGATAGCAATCAATTCCAGCAATAACCATACCGAGAAAGTTTCCATAGTGAAATAACCGGTACGTGTCCAGTAGTACTGGACGATCATGGTATCGATGAGTAAAGGAATCAGGGCACCGATAAGGAATACTTTTGTTTTAATAGTCAGGAAAGGTTTTGTCAGGTTCAGATCACCAATGACTTCACCAAACAGATCAAAGATGCGAAAAAAGATTGGCAGGCCAACGATGATGGAAACCGTCAGAGCAACAAGCTGAATACGAAACCAGTCAATGGGTTGTGCAACATAGTCGCTATAGGTTTCAGCACTGTAAATAACACTCGCTGGTGCGATGACCAGGTAGGCAATAAAGATCCCCCAGAAGTGCAAGGGAAAGCTTCGAATACAGTTAATGGCTCCGGCTTCAAAGTCCTGTTTGGCATCACCACTATCGAGATAAGCGATAAATGGCCGGATAAAATATTTAAAGTAGTAGATCGCCAGGATCAGAGTAATAATGATATAAGCAGGTTCCAGTGGAGTGGTTAGTATTATCAGCATTTGTTCACCGCTTAATATACCGGTGAACAGGATGAAACCAAGTCCGACAACTGGAGGAAAGAGCCAGCTTAAAAGGATTAGCTTGATAAATCTGGACTGGAACTGCTTGCCATTCATAAACATCCTTTTTTATTCACTGCCTGAAAAGTTGAGGCTGAGTACTTTGGGGCCTTGATATAAACGGTGAATATTGTGGGATTCGAGTATAACAAGGATATTTCGCATAAAAAAAGCCGCATGATTATGCGGCTTTTTTAATATGGAAGCTATTAGTATTAGCTTAAATAGTTTGATAATACAGGTTCTGAGGGTGGTTGGCTTGAGCAAAGAAGAACCAGCGTTCGGCGAGAAGGCCAACATACTGAACCAGGAAAGCAGCAGTTAATACCAGGCCATCACCACTTTGTATACCTTTCCACAACAGGAGGGTTGGCACGAAGAACACCAGTACGATGAAACCATACTTGATTGTTTTCATGAAAGAAGCACTGGTGTGGTGGAAAAAATCACGGGTGTTAACAGAACCGCCCATCATACCCATGGCTTTTTGCTGAATGTTCTGGTGACGAATACCAATCGCTGTTTGAATGGTCGACCTTGCTTTTAAGCGTGCATTACGGAACAGGCTCCAGCCACGGGTAAATAAAGCACTCAGGGTAATGATAATTGACCAGATGCCGTAGAAGTTCATCAGCTCAGGTGCAGCCTGGCTGGCAAATGCTGTTGTTAAAGTAAAACCAGAAGCTGTACCCAGTAACAGGTAATTAATGACAGTCAACGGACTTGACCATTCCTGTAGAAACTTGATTGCGGCGTAAATCATGCCGGTACACAGGAACAGGGCAAACGTGGCAACTGTGCCCATACCACCAATAATTGTGGTGACAGATAAACGTGCCCCGGTTTTGGTAGTAAATAAAATGGTATCAAGGTCAAAGTAATGCATTACCGTATAGATAAATACCAGCCCCATGACGACAGGCAATGCGATTACTTCCCGTGATAACCATGAAGTGCGCCATTGTGATGCGGCACGCCAGGCGCGCTCCGGGCGACCCAGGTGGAAGAAAGAGGCAATCAGACCGGCAATTAAAAATACCAGCGCAATTGCACCACCAACACCATAGAAACCCGCACTGTCCTGTGAAGGTAACAGTTCAACCGCGGCATAACTCTGGCCGGTAAATAATGCCAGGAACATACCCTGGCCAACACCAATCAGGGTTGTTAAAAAAATAACTGAAAATGCGGGATGCATAATATTCTCCAGTTTAAAAATTTCGTAAAAATGTTTTTACCATGAAGTACTGTCATCGAGCGTCGGTGCATCAACCGGTTCGCTGTGTACACGTTCCTCTTTCTTGAGAGGATTATCAGCACGAATCAGTTCATCTTCATGGATATGCATACGCTGTTTACGACGTGGCAGGTAGTGGTTAGATGGCTTGGTACCCCATTCAGGTAACAGCTGGTAACCACCTTCCTCACGAATCGCGACAGAAACCTCTGATTCTGGATCATGGACATCACCAAACAAACGTGCGCCTGGCGGGCATGACAACACACACGCCGGTTTACGTTCTGATTCCGGTAAAGACTCATCGTAAATACGATCTACACACAAGGTACATTTCTTCATGACCTTCTGCTCTTCATCGATTTCGCGGGCGCCGTAAGGGCAGGCCCATGAACAGTAACGACAACCAATACACTTGTCGTAATCCACCAGTACGATACCGTCTTCTTCACGTTTGTAACTGGCCCCGGTCGGACATACAGGTACACAGGGGGGTTCTTCACAGTGCAGGCAACTTTTCGGGAAGTGAACCGTTTCGGTGTTAGGGAAAGTGCCCACTTCGAAAGTTTGTACGCGGTTAAAGAAGGTACCGGTTGGATCCTTGCTGTAGGGATTTTCATCGCTCATATAACCGGCAGGACCCGAGGTGTTCCATTCTTTACAACTGGTCACGCAGGCATGACAACCTACACACACATTAAGATCAATAACTAAAGCTAACTGAGTCATTACTTGGCTCCTTTAGTAAATTTGCCGGCAAAGAAGCCTTGCCACTTGCGACGCTTACCGGTACCAGGTAGTTGTGTCATGGTATCAAACTGTGGCCAGGTGACTTTCTCTTCAGATTCATCGGCTTTATAAACACGAACGCGTACATCATACCAACCAGCTTGACCAGAGATGGGATCCGAGTTGGAAATATGTTCACCACATTCGTTAACGGGAAGCTCTTCCGAGATCAGGTGGTTAAGCAGGAAGCCTTTCTTCGATTCGTTGGCATCAGCGTCCAGATTCCAGGCACCGCTGGCTTTACCAATGGCGTTCCAGGTCCACACAGTGCCGGGTTCTACGGCTTCCGAGAAGCGGCACATACAGCGGACCTTACCGTGCATGGATTCCACCCAGATCCAGTCACCATCTTCAAAACCATGTTTTTCACCCAGGGAAGGGTGAACATGCAGGTAATTATGCGCATGGATCTGACGCAGCCAGGCATTCTGTGAATCCCATGAATGGTACATTGCCATTGGGCGTTGTGTGATGGCATTCAATGGATACTTATGCTTGTCGGTTAACTGTGATTCCAACGGTTCAAAGTAGAACGGCAATGGATCGAAGTAGGTTTCGACTCGTTTACGTAAACGCTCAGGTGGTTGCTTACCATCACGTTTGCCTTGCGCAGCCAACCGGAATTTTTGTAACACTTCTGAATAGATGTGACAGTTAATGGGTTCTTCATAACGAGTCAGGCGATGTTCCTGTGCCCAGCGCAGGTAACCGCGGTTCCAGTTACGCATGTACTGGTAAGACTTCGGTAACTCGTAATGGAATACACAATTGTTCTTCTCGTACATTTCCCACTGGTTCGGATTCGGTTCACCTTTCATGAACTTCTCACCACCTGTACCACGCCAGCCGGCCAGGAAGCCGATGCCTGAACCAGGTTCTGTTTCAAAGTTCACCACGAAGTCCGGGTAGTCACGGTACTTGCGTGATCCATCTTCATTGGTAAATGCAGGCAGTTTCAGGCGTGAACCCATTTCGATTATGACTTCCTGGAATGGTTTGCAGTCACCCTTAGGTGGTACAACCGGGATACGTACAGAATCAACCGGGCCATCGTATTCAGAAATAGGACGATCCAGCATCGACATAACGTCATGACGTTCAAGATAAGTCGTGTCAGGTAATACCAGGTCAGCATAGGCTACCATTTCAGACTGGAAGGCATCGGCCACAATTAAGAAAGGAATCTTGTATTCGCCATCATCTTTTTTGGCATTGAGCATCTTACGCACTTCATCGGTGTTCATTGATGAGTTCCAGGCCATGTTGGCCATGAAGATTAACAAGGTATCAATGTCATAAGGATCAGCATTTACCGCGTTGGTGATCACATTGTGCATCAGGCCATGCGCGGATAACGGATGCTCCCATGAAAAGGCTTTATCAATACGAACCGGTTCGTTGTTTTCATCCACGAACAGGTCTTCCGGATCTGCCGGCCAACCCAGTGGCATACCGGCTAGCGGCGTATTGGGTTTAACACCTTCAGGGCCTTTTGGCGTTTTTGCACAGGGCGGAATGGGGCGAGGGAAAGGAGCCTTATGGCGGAAACCACCTGGACGATCAATGGTACCCAGGATCGTCATCAGGATACTCATGGCACGGATGGTCTGGAAGCCATTGGAGTGAGCCGCGGTACCACGCATGGAGTGGAAAGATACCGGGTTACCAACAACGGTATCATGTTCATTACCCCACACGTCGGTCCAGGCAATCGGTAACTCGATTTTTTCATCACGTGCCGTGATACCCATTTCATGAGCCAGGCGACGGATCGTTTCTGCAGGGATACCGGTGACTTCGGCAGCCCACTCAGGCGTGTATTCTTCAACACGTTCTTTTAATAACTGGAAGGAAGATTTTACTTTTGTGCCATCATCCAGTGTGTATTCACCTAGTAAATAAGGATCAGCCCCCTCTGTCTGAGTAATGACTGGCTTGTTAGTATTGCGGTCCCACCAGTATTTATTTTGAGGATCAAAGCAGCCTTCCTCAATATCCATATCTTTGGCACGAACAAACAGGCCAAAGTCATCTGAAGCTTCGTCCTGGTTAACCAGTTCGGCCGAGTTGGTGTACTGCACCAGGAATTCACGATCGTATAAACCGGTTTTAATCAGTTCATGAATCAGGGCGAGAAATAACGCACCATCCGTACCAGGTTTTATTGGGACCCATTCATCGGCAATGGCCGAGTAACCAGATCGGACAGGGTTGATGGAAATGAAACGACCACCATTACGTTTGAACTTGGATAGGGCCATTTTCATCGGGTTGGAGTGATGGTCTTCCGCAGTACCAATCATGATGAATAGCTTGGAACGGTCCAGGTCTGGACCACCAAATTCCCAGAAGGAGCCGCCAATGGTGTAAATCATACCGGTGGCCATGTTCACTGAGCAGAAACCACCGTGTGCGGCATAGTTTGGCGTTCCGAACTGCTTGGCAAACATGCCGGTCAGGGCCTGCATCTGGTCACGGCCGGTGAACAGGGCAAATTTCTTCGGGTCCGTAGCACGCAGGTGAGACAGGCGTTCTTCCATAATCTGGAAGGCTTCATCCCAGCTGATTTCTTCAAATTCAGCATCACCGCGATCAGCACCTTCTTTACGCTTCAGTGGCTTGGTCAGACGAGCCGGGGAGTATTGTTTCATGATACCGGAGGCACCCTTGGCACAGATAACACCTTTGTTTAATGGATGCTCGGGATTGCCCTGGATATAGCGGACTTCACCGTCACGCAGGGTGACGCGAATGCCGCACCGACAGGCGCACATATAACACGTGGTGTTCTTGACTTCGATTCGGCCTTCGGGGGCCTGAATGGGGTTGTGCAGTACGGACATAATAGTACCTACCTAAATGATCGAAGCGCGCGATTATAGAGATCGCACGCTTCCCAGACTAATCAGCGTTATTAAATACATTATAAAATCATTATATACTAAAATAATTATGCTTTGACCTTATCCTTACAGAGATAGACCGGGATCCCCGCCTCTATCCGAAGAGAGATATCAAAAACCCTACTAAGCATTTGTTTTTACGCGAATTTTGAGCTTGCAGGCAGGGATGGAAAAACTATAGTCGATCAGTGCCAGATTTAAACCCCTGATCGTCCTGCATCGTGGAAATAAAATACACTTATATTTCGACCGAGTATAAAGCGGTCAAAAAATGCTCACTCACTAGCTGCGCAGGTGTTGATCCAATATCTGCCCTTAATATATTAAAGTATACCGCTTGCCAGGTACGCCAACTGAACCCGAAGCCTGCCCTGATCTGAACCGGGACCAGATCAATGCCAGGTTGTGGATCCTGATCACTTTTGGCACATTCTATGGCCTCATAAATTTCCCTGTTAATCGCCTGTTAAATACTGGTGTATAGTGACGTCCCACTGAATTTTGCTGGCATGGCCGCCTTGCTGTTTCGATTTCTGGTCATGTGGAAAATATTAAAAAGGTGTCAACAAAAGCACCCAACAACGAGGATAAGAGGATGATTAAACCAATTGGTTCTGACGAATTACAGCCTCGCTTCGTCTATGACGATGCTGAGCATGACAAGCTGAGTAAAGAAGCGGAAAGCCTACCTTCTGTCATCATCAGTTCACAGGCGGCCGGTAATGCCGTGATGATGGGTGCCGGTTACTTTAACCCACTCAAAGGCTTCATGAACGTGGCTGACGCCATGGGTGCCGCGGAAAAAATGACCCTGACCGATGGTTCATTCTTCCCGGTCCCTGTGATGTGTCTTCTTGAAAATACTGATGCCATAGGCGATGCAAAGCGTATCGCGCTACGCGATCCGAATGTCGATGGTAACCCTGTTCTTGCCGTGATGGACATCGAAGCTATCGAAGAAGTGTCTGATGAACAAATGAAAGTGATGACCGACAAGGTTTATCGTACCGATGATATGGAGCACCCGGGTGTTGCTGCCTTTAATTCCCAGGGTCGCATGGCGGTTTCCGGCCCTATCCAGGTACTGAATTTCAGCTACTTCCTGGACGAATTCCCGGATACTTTCCGCACCGCGGTAGAAATTCGTAACGAAATTACAGAGCGCGGCTGGAAGAAAATTGTAGCCTTCCAGACACGTAACCCAATGCACCTCGCCCACGAAGAACTGTGCCACATGGCCATGGATCGCCTCGGTTGTGATGGCCTGGTTATCCACATGCTGCTGGGTAAACTGAAGCCGGGTGATATCCCTGCGCCAGTACGTGATGCCGCCATTCGTAAAATGGTGGAACTGTACTTCCCGCCTAACAGCGCCATGGTCACCGGTTATGGTTTTGACATGCTGTATGCCGGTCCTCGTGAGGCTGTACTGCATGCTTACTTCCGCCAAAATATGGGTGCAACGCACTTCATCATCGGTCGAGATCATGCCGGTGTTGGCGATTACTACGGTGCTTTTGATGCGCAAACCATCTTCCAGGAAGAAGTGCCGGACGGTGCGATGGAAATTGAAATCTTCGAAGCAGACCACACGGCCTGGTCAAAGAAACTCAATAAGGTGGTAATGATGCGTGAAGCACCAGATCATGAAAAAGATGATTTCGTACTGCTGTCAGGCACAAAGGTGCGTGAAATGTTAGGTCAGGGTATTGCCCCACCTAAAGAATTCTCACGACCTGAAGTGGCTCAGATCCTGATTGAGTATTATCAGAGTCTTGATAGCTAATAACTGTAATAGTTAAAAATCAGGAAAATCAAACCCGTCATCTTTACAGCTGGCGGGTTTTTTAATGTTCCAGGTGTTAGGATTAATATCCATATAAAAGACTACCAGGGGAAAGGAAGTAAGCATGTTTCATGGCATCACGCATATCGATTTGCAGGTTACACAGCTGGATAAAGCCAGGGATTTATGGGGCAGTATTATTGGTCTGGACGTGAGCAAGGAAGGAAGTGGTTTCGTTGAACTGGACTCGGGTAATGTCTCCATCCGGCTGATCGAAGTTGCTGACGTCGAATCTACCTCGACTATCCGCCTGTCTGTTCCCAGCGTTAGCAAGGCCTACGCAAAACTGATTGAACATGGCGCCAGTAGTAAATACGAGCCCATGAGCACGCCTGACCTGGAAAAAATGGCCTGTGTCACCGATGATAATGGCCACTCTATTATTGTCTGGCGCGCCCTGACTGAAGACGAATGGGACTTTATCCCAGAATTACCCAAAACCGGGGAATGGTTGCCTGATGCAGAAGAGTTGCTGGTGCGTCTATTGTCACATGTGCCGGCCTTTTTCCGCATGCTGGCCCGCCGTAAGGTCACCCGCGTGGTAGAGCAACTGGCCCGTGAAGCTGATTCTCCGGTTACCCGTGAACATGTGATCAAGGGCTTCATTACTGCCTCGGCCAAGGTCACCCGTTCACGACTCGTCGAGCCGTTAAAATCAGAAGGTATCAACCCGGATGATTACCAGGCAGAGTTTGATTATGAATAAACCAGGATTAAAAATGCTAAAAAAGTTGACTGTTAATATTATTTAATAGGCCAATAATCACATTTAATGTAATAGTTAGAAAAGTAACAAAAAAAGCCGTTTTTTTAGACGAATTTCAGGCGTTTAAACAACTGACAAGCTCCTGTTTTATCTCCGGTTTTTCCATATAAATTCCACTTATACCAATTAATGTAATACTAGGGATTAAAAGAAAAAAAGGCCTTTATTTTGGCAGTAAAACTCGTTAAGTTTAGGCACCTAAATATTTGAGCATATTGGGCAAAAATAATAATGCCTAAATATCTAAAATTAGCAGTGATTTGGGGATAGAATCAGGCAGTTTCACAAGTACTACCAGAGCACTTTCTCAAGAACACAAACTTGTCTTTTGCTCGTCAAAAACAAGCGAATAACCGGTTTTAATTAACTAAAAAATATAACACTTTAGCGCACAGTATTATTAAGCATCTTTGTTTATTGCAAAAAATCATTGATTAGATGCGGTAATCAGAATGAATAATAATCGCTAAAAATTTAAAACTACCTTTAAGGAGGTCAGCTTAATCATGATTACCAGCAACCCCTTCGCTGAACTAACAGCATTGTTTTCACCCGAGGTCATGCAGGGCTATATTATTTTAATGGCTATCCTGGTGTTCCTGGGTACAGTGCTAGATATGATGCACAAGAAAAGTGCCAAGTACTTTTTCCAGGATGCAGAAAAAGCCAAGAAAAATGCCAAACGTACAGTTGGTACTGGAGAAAAAGCCGGTCTTGCTGTTGCAACACTTGCTAACGAAGTTTTAACTTCAGGTGAGTTTGCCAATCCAAAACGCAGAATTTCTCATCTTTTCACCATGTACGGTTTCATTCTGTTTGTTGTGTCGACAGCACTGATGATTTTTGAATGCCAAACGATTGCTACAACGACCCTAGCGAAGGTCTGGCACCTGGGTGCCGCGATGCTTTGTGTTGGTGGCTACTGGTTCTGGTTTTTCATCCGCGTTGATGTGAACTCAGAAGGTGTAAGATGGTATCAACTGCGTATGGCAGATCTTTTCATTGTTTCTCTGCTGTTGTCTGCAACTTTTGCCTTGATCTGGTCTTACTCACAGTCAAATGGCGGTGCGGTAGCTGATATGGGTTGGACAACCTTGTTCTTCGCTTTATTCATCATTTCAAACACAGTGTTGTTCTCAACTGTAATGTGGTCCAAGTTTGCACACATGTTCTTCAAGCCAGCTGCAGCATTACAAAAACGCATTGCAAAAGCAGATGGTTCAAACCTGAATTTGCCTGCTGACTACGATCTGTCAGATCCTGCAGTACATGCAAAATACCCGGATGTCCCAGAATACATGGGTAAAAACCCACCTGACATGGGGCCTGGTATCAGACGTGAACCAGCAAACCACTACTAATCATTAACTGAATAACAATTATTTAAGAAAGAGAGAATATTATGCCTACTTTTGTATATATGACTCGATGTGATGGTTGTGGACAGTGCGTTGATATCTGCCCATCCGACATCATGCACATCGATAAAACTCTTCGTCGTGCTTACAACATTGAACCTAACATGTGCTGGGAATGTTATTCCTGCGTAAAAGCCTGCCCACATCACGCGATTGACGTTCGTGGTTATGCAGACTTTGCTCCGTTAGGTCACTCGGTGCGTGTACACCGTGATGAAGAAAAAGGTGTTATTGCCTGGCGCATCAAGTTCCGCAACGGCAAAAAAGACATGGATCTTTTAGCACCAATTACAACCAAGCCCTGGGGTACAGGAATTCCTCAGCTAGCTGGAGAAGCTGCGCCAAGTAATGACATGCGTGACAGTCAGTACCTGTTTAACGAGCCTAAATATATTCGTCTGGATGACGGCGGTCTACATACGCTGGAATCAAATGGCTTGGAAATTAAAGAAGGGGTGCAATACTAATGGGCTACAAGACAATTATTGAAGACGATATCGATATCCTTGTTGCAGGTGCGGGCCTCGGTGGTACCGGTGCTGCTTTCGAAGCAAGATATTGGGGTAAAGACAAGAAAATCGTCATTGCAGAAAAAGCAAACATCGATCGTTCTGGTGCGGTAGCACAGGGCCTGTATGCAATTAACTGTTACATGGGTACGCGTTTCGGTGAAAATAACCCGGAAGATCACGTACGTTATGCACGTATCGACCTGATGGGTATGGTGCGTGAGGATTTAGCATTCGATATGGCGCGTCACGTTGACTCGGCTGTTCACCAGTTCGAAGAGTGGGGACTGCCTATCATGCGTAACAGCAAGACCGGCGCATACCTGCGTGAAGGTCGCTGGCAGATCATGATTCACGGTGAATCTTACAAGCCTATCGTTGCTGAAGCGGCGAAAAAGTCAGCTGACAAAGTATTCAACCGTGTTTGTGTAACTCACCTGTTAATGGACGAATCTAAAGAAAACCGTGTTGCCGGTGCCGTTGGCTTCAACGTACGTACTGGTAACTACCATGTATTCAAGTCCAAGACTGTTATTTGTGGTGCCGGTGGTGCTTCTAACATCTTTAAGCCACGTTCAGTTGGTGAAGGTGCCGGTCGTGTATGGTACGCACCATGGTCATCAGGTTCTGCCTATGGTCTTATGATCGAAGCTGGCGCGAAAATGACACAAATGGAAAACCGTATCGTATTAGCACGTTTCAAAGATGGTTACGGTCCGGTTGGTGCTTACTTCTTACACCTTAAGACTTATACACAAAATGCTTACGGTGAAGAATACGAATCAAAATGGTTCCCAGCATTGCAGGAAATGGTTGGTAAAGAATACCTGGATCCAGAAGTGTCTCACCGCACTCACCGTCCGATTCCAACTTGCCTGCGTAACCACGCAATCATTAACGAAGTTAATGCAGGTCGTGGTCCGATTCACATGGTTACTATGGAAGCCTTCCAGGATCCTCATCTTGAAGAGATTGGTTGGCATAACTTCCTCGGTATGACCGTTGGTCAGGCGGTACTTTGGGCAGCAACAGACGTTGATCCTAAGTACGAAAACCCTGAATTAACCACTTCTGAACCATACGTCATGGGTTCACACGCCACAGGTTGTGGTGCATGGTGTTCAGGTCCTGAGGATGTATCTCCTGATGAATACTTCTGGGGTTATAACCGTATGACTACTGTTGAAGGTCTGTTTGGTGCCGGTGATGCCGTAGGTGGTACACCACACGCATTCTCATCAGGTTCTTTCACTGAAGGTCGTTTAGCTGCTAAAGCTGCCTGTAAATATATCGATGATGGCAAAGCAGATGGTATCCGTGTAACTGACGCTCAGATCAATCGCCGTAAGGAAGAGATCTACAAGCCTCTGGAAACGCATACGGTTTACAGTAACGAAGTGGTTGCCGGTACCGTTAACCCGAACTTCATCAACCCACGCCAGGGTCTTGACCGTCTGCAGAAGCTGATGGATGAGTATTGTGGTGGTTTTGGTGTTAACTACATGACCAACGACAAGCTGCTGAACATCGGTCTGAAGAAGATGGCAATCCTGGGTGAAGACCTGGAAAATGTGGCCGCTGCAGATATTCATGAACTGTTACGTGCATGGGAACTGAAGCACCGCTTCCTGACTTCAGAGAGTGTATTCCACCACACGTTGTTCCGTAAGGAAACACGCTGGCCTGGTTACTACTACCGTGGTGATGCCATGAAACTGGATGATGCTAACTGGCACGTACTGACAGTTTCTCGTCGCGATCCTAAGACTGGCGAATACACTATGGAGAAGGCTCCTCTGTATCACCTGGTCGGTGACGTAGAGAAAAAACCAGCCGAAGAGCACTAAATAAATAAAGGGCAAATAAAGGCTTGACCTGGTATTAACTGGGGCAAGCCTGCCCACAATTTATTGACTCTTAAAAAAGGACTGACATGTACAGTGTTGGTCCTTTTTTTATCTGCTCCTTGATCTATTAAGGGCCTTGTTTTTCAGGAGCAGAGGCCTTATTAAAAAACTGAATATTATTGATTTAACAGATGACGAAATTTTAGAGCACGCTAACCCAATGTGGGCAGACCTGGTTAAGTACTCCAATGAAGGAAATTATGGTGCGTTCACACGCAACTTCTCGTCTTCGTTTATAAAGGGCGCGAACGAAGTCGAAATGGGTAAGCAGTTTGCGAGAAGCGACCTGGCAAAAAACCTGTCAGAAGATTATTCCTATCTCGGCATGATACGTCGTGGTGAATATGTCACCGTGCTTTATAAAGTGATTAACAAAAAAACTAAAGCTGAATGGCTGGGCAGACTGGTGCTGGGTTATGAAAAGGACAAGGTAAAGATTTTTGGTGCAACGTTATTTTAGAGCGGCAATAGTTAAAAAACAGGATTATTCAATATGTCAGATACAATTGAAGATGAAAAATTCGTTGAACTGAATTATAAGGTCGTCGATGACAAAACAGGTGATGTCCTTGTCACGGTGGACTATCCCCTGGGTTATGTCCATGGTGTTAATGATGTGATGTCAGAAGAAGTGACAAAACATCTGTATGGTAAAAAGGTGGGTGACGTCATCGAGGTGCCCATTGATACCACATTGTTATACGGTGAAAGAGATGAGTCGCTGGTATTTACCGATCGTATCGAAAATGTCCCGGAGGAATATCACGAAATCGGTATGACTATCACCATGGAAAATGAAAAGGGTGAACCCAGGAATTTTATCGTTACGCGTTTTGATGACAAGACGTTAACCGTTGATGGTAATAACCCACTTTGTGGCAGAGATGTTACTTTCGTGCTGGAAGTATTATCGATACGTGAAGCCACCGATGAAGAAATCGAACTGGGTGGCGCTGTAGATGCCGACCCGGACTTAAACGATATACTCGCGCGAGCGGAATGAACTACTTCATAAAATGAATTACGCTGAAAGATGAATTATTCTAGGCCATACTTGTTATACCCTGTGAACCGTACACTCGAACGCACGATTGCGAGTTCTCTTGGGCTGCTTGATGAAGAAATGCTGGAACTTGCTACACCTGACAGAAGTGTACCGGTTGCAGATAATTTTCTTTACACACGTGGCAACTTTGAACAGCATAGTTTCAGTGCGAATGTATTTGAAAGTTTACGTGATGCGCTTGAGGCGTCGCTGACAGATGAATTACGTGAACAAGACTCATTAGCCTGGGCTGAAATACAGAACCGCCTGGGGAATATTCTTGGCGCCATAGGACAACAGCAGCACGATCCTGAGATATTTAAGAAGGCTATTGAGTGTTTCATGCTCGCGCTGGAAGAATATAAGCAGGAAGACTCCCCGTTAGAATGGGCTGCGACACAGGCGAACCTGGCTACGGCACTGCAGGCCCTGGGTAGACTCGAATCAGATGCAAAAGCACTGAATAAGGCAGTTGATGCCTATACTGCGGCGTTATTGGTATATACGAAAAAAGAAACACCGGAAGAATGGAAGCTGATCATGCTGCAACTGGGCATGACTTTTCATACCTATGGGATACTCCTGAAAGGTAATCGTACTTTTCAGAAAGCAGTAGTGGCCTATAAAAATGCAATTTCAGAGCTCGATGCTGACAATTACCCGGTTGAGCTGGCAGCGGCACATAATAATTGCGGGGCGGTGTTACTTAACCTGGCAGAATCGGAAGAAAATCCTGAACGCTTTGAAGAGGCAGCAAGATCCTACGAAACAGGTTGGAAAGTCTGTATGGAGCAACAACGCCCTGTGCATCTGTCTGTGCTCTGCAGGGTAAACAAGGCAACAGCACGAAGAGAACTGGCAGAATTAACAAATGATGCCGTACTGGCAGAAGATATTGCCGATGAATTTGAATTGATTATGGAATGTTTCCCGCATGCTTTACAGCCGCTTTGTTTAAAACATTGCGAAGAGCAATTAAACCAGGCGAAGAAGATAGCAGGAATTTCTGCTGCGTGACGTAGGTGCGAATAAATTTGCACCTATAACTCAAACACGTTCAGAAAGTTTATAATCGATATTAATAAAAGCACCAATCTCTGCGCAAAACTTGATCACCCGTGCGCCAAAACCGACATCTGGAGTTGTTTCATCCTTATCGATAGACAGGGTTAATACTATGCCGATCCTTGGGGATAAGTTGAGGTTTTTACAGACTTCGATAATTTTGTCCTTGGCGGGCTCGATTTTTTTAAGAATTTCATCATCGAGAAGTTTATAAATATCCATCTCTTGAGTTTCGGACGTTATTGTTTCTGTTGAGAATTCCCATGAACTTATCACGGGTTTATCCAGGGTGCCTCTTGCCCCCGCATCATTGGTTGAAGTGGGTTCCAGCCCAATTAGGCTCGTGATGTCATCGGGGTTAAAATGATAGCCAACAAGTGAGAAGTAAGCCCGTCCTTTATTCGATGCCAAGATAAATTCCTCGTCAATAAATAGTCAATATGACGTCAGATTATAGCGTGTGGGGCGAATATTTACTGTATTAACTTTTTTTGGGGGGGTGTGACTAACTATTTATTATATTTTTGCTTCGAAAGATGTGAAAATATCTGAAAATTAGGGGTAATTATCAGCTGCTATTTATTGCAATGGCTGTTAGGTCACCTCTGAATGAAATAGCGAATAATGTAAGTTAGACGAAGGGTATTGAAGATTGTCGTCTGCAGCAAAACAAGAAAAAAAGCGTGACCCGAATAACCCGTGCCTGTTTTGCACAGATCCACAGGGGGTGTCACTTCAGAATGACCTTGCATACAGTGCCCGGGATACCTACGGGGTGAGCCCGGGACATACCCTGGTGATCCCGAAACGCCATGTGGCCAGCTTTTTTGACCTGATGCCGGAAGAAGTGGCGGCCTGCATGGAACTTATTAACGAGGAGAAGATGCTTATTGATAAGGAGCATAACCCGGATGGCTATAATATCGGGGTGAACGTGGGGCCGGCAGCAGGACAGAGTATTTTTCATGTGCATATTCACATTATTCCCCGTTACAAGGGCGATGTGGAAAATCCCCAGGGGGGCGTGCGGCATGTGATACCAAAAAAGGCGCATTATAAGCGCTAGAAG
>JARRJY010000011.1:0-46887 GCA_037388705.1 Gammaproteobacteria bacterium | reverse complement strand
GCCGGAACTGGATTGGCTTCGGCATCTTCTGGCATCCAGAGTCGTGCTGCCAGACGAACACCATCTGTCATGGGGATCCAGCAGTGTTCAATTTGTCGAACCGCGTGAGGAAAATCTTCAATGATCTTCATGCTACATTCCTTGAAATCGTGTTGTGGTTATTTAAATTACTGGTTCAAGTTCAATATGCATCGCCTGTTGTACATCATGATACTTTTGCAAAAGTTCCTTTTGACTGTTGCCACCCAAAAAGATAACGGCAATTTCATAACTGTAACTATCCTGATCTTTTAGAGAAGAAAGTTGCATCCCCTTTTCAATATGTAATTGTATCTCTGCGCTGGGGAAGTGTTCATGGAGTGTGTTCAATTCCGTTTCCGTCGGTACACGCTTGACGATGGCATCTTCAAAAATACGCCACATGAACTTTGCTGCGATCTTGTACTTTCCCTGGCGATACGGAAAGTCGGGTTGTTCTCCCAGTGCAGTTTCAATCATCACTTTTTGATGCGAAGCGCCATCTACATGCCGGAATAACGGGCAATGTGATTTGGAAATACGGGTGTTGATTTCCAGTAACCAGATATTGTCATTTCCACTATCCCAGTAATATTCAATATTGAAGGGTCCATTATCAAAAGCAATGTGTCTGAGAAAACGTTCCGTCACAGATATCATTTTTTGTTGAATGCGTTGTGGAATGGTTGAGGGATACTGGTAACGGGAAAAACTTGAACGATGCTGACCTTCCCGGATCGAATCCACCACCCCATACACCTTGACTTCACCATTATAGACATAACCTTCCAGGGTGCATTGCCGGCCTCGTGAAATAATACTCTCAACAATACAATGATTTCCATCAATAGTGGCAACCTCATCCGGCAGATCAATAAATTGTAAAAGATAGTTAAAAGGCCTGGCGAAGCGAAAGATGCTTTTGCGTATCACTTTAATTACGTGATCCAGTTCTGCATCATTAGTTATTTTAAAACCTAAATGTGATGATGCGGATTTAACCGGTTTTATCCAGAAAGGATAATCAATGCTGATTTGCTGGCGATAATTATCTGCAAAAGGATCGACGGCGCAAAAATCGGGTATAAACTCGGGTATCACACGGCTTTGCTCCAGTCGACTCCAGTACTTATGTTCACACTTGAGTACCGATTCAAAACTGGGAGAAGGTAAATGAAAATGCTGTCGCAATAAAGGCAACATGGTACTTACTGGAAAATCCCAGTAGCCAACAATCGCATCGATAGAACCAGGGAACTGGTTTAGCTTTTCTATCGCCCCATCATAAAGTTGTTTTACCGAAAATTCCGGGCCAGCTTTCACTTCTTCATAACTGAAGAGCTCATGGAAGCGATAGTTTTCAGCCGTATCAAGTGCCCGCATTTGAGACAGGTTAAAGTCATCGACACCGAAAACAAAAATATTCTTTTCTGATACAGTCATATCGCTATATTTTACGGGGTCCGAGCAACCTCCCCCGTTACCCAGTAGTCCACCCTGGCCGGGTGTTGTTCAATATATTCGTTAATCGCTTTATCATAAGAGGTCTCGGTGGCCCTGGCCATGATGCCTTCCAGCTCATGCAGCGGAATAAATAGCCGGCTTAGAAACTCGGTGACTTCCACCGGAAAATCCTGGTAGAAATTTTTTCTCACCAGTGCATGGATACGTTCACGTCCACCCAGTGACTTTTCCGGATCTTCCAGGTAGCGCAGCTTCCAGCGTGCGAACATCCAGTGTGGGCTCCAGCCCGTCACCACGATCCATTTTTTTCGCTTGATGGCGCGCGATAAAGCGGCCGTCATGCCGGCACCTGAGGAAGAGATCAAGCGATAACGTTCCAGTCCATACTGTTTGATGGTTTTTTCCGAAGCCTGCATCAGTCCTGCACCCGGATCGATACCATGGATCTGGTTTTGCAATTTGCGCATTACTATGCGGTTATTGAGATCCTTGATACTTTTTAGCTGATCTTCAGGAATATAATCAGGTACCACCCAGCCTAGTCGGGCACGGGTATAAAGTGGTCCCAGGTCAACAACCTGGTTACCGATCTTGTCCATATAAGGTTTATGTGTGAGTGGTAACCATGCCATCAGCATGGCATCTATATCACCGTTGGCCAGTCCCTGGTACTGAATGCCAATATCCAGTAATACCAGTTCAACAGGTTGGGCCAGGCGGGTTTCCAGTATCCTGGCAGTCAGGCGGGTCACGGCTTCGGCATCTGACCAGGCCGTCCAGCCGATGCGAAGGGTTGGCTTCTCTGATGCCTGGGCAATACCTGTCGCCATGACCACTATCAAGATACGTAACCAGTTTTTCATCATTCCCCCTCAGCCACTCTTTTTACTTTTAGAATAAAATAATTATTTGCTGTTTTTTCCAAAACTCTGTGTAATACGATCGAGAATAATGGCAAGAATAACGACACCGATACCCCCTTCAAATCCCAGTCCAACATCAAGACGTTGAATACCGCGCAACACGGTGTCACCAAGTCCACCAGCGCCAATCATGGAAGCAATCACTACCATGGATAATGCCAGCATGATGGTCTGATTAACACCCGCCATAATGGATGGCCTTGCCGATGGCAGCTGAACTTTGAATAACAATTGTCTCGATGTACAACCAAACGCCAGTCCCGCTTCAACCAGTTCTTTGGGTACCTGGCGAATTCCCAGGTTGGTCAGGCGTACCGCGGGCGGCATGGCAAATACAATCGTCGCTACTACCCCCGGCACCCGTCCCAGCCCGAAGAACATCGCAGCCGGTATCAAATAGACGAACGCCGGCATAGTCTGCATTAAATCCAGTACCGGTCGCACCAGCCGCTCAACCAGGTCACTGCGTGAGGCCCAGATGCCAAGCGGGATACCCAGTAGCAAACTGACCAGGGTTGCCGCCAGCACCAGTGCCAGCGTGGTAACTGTTTCGTACCATAATCCCATGCCAACAATAAGTAATAATGAGGTGGCAGTGAACAAGGCGAATTTCCAGTTGGTACGCCACCAGGCCAGTACAGTTAACAGGGAAATAAGCAACCAGGCAGAGGGTAATAGCAGGATCTCTTCAATGCCATAGGTCAGTGTATCCAGGGCGATACTGATAACATCGAAGAACCCCTGGGCATGGTCCATGAGAAAATCGACCAGCGCGGTAGCCCATTTATCAACCGGGATATCGTAACTCACAGGCCATGCCCCTTTGCTAATGCCTGCAACAGGCGTTTGCGATCGATATAACCGATGAGATTGCCCTGTTCATCGGCGACGGCGAGGGGTGCCTCGCTATCCGCCGCTTGCTGCAGGATCTCTTCCAGTAAGGCATTAGCAGGCACCGTCTTACTCTCTACAGGTACTTTACCAGGCACGGCGATATCGCCAGCAGTGAACAAACGGCCTGGCTGAACATCACGGAAAAAAGCACGCACATATTCATCGGCAGGATTTTCAATGATCTCGGCCGGCGTACCGACCTGCCGAATTTCACCTTCCGCCATTACCGCAATACGATCGGCAATACGTACGGCTTCAGCAAGATCATGGGAAATAAAAATGATCGTGCGCCTTGAAGTCTGTTGCAATTCCAGCAAGGCATCCTGCATCTCGGTACGAATCAGGGGATCAAGCGCTGAAAAAGCTTCATCCATTAGCAAGATCTCAGGCTCGGTCACCCATGCGCGTGCCAGGCCAACACGCTGCTGCATGCCACCGGAAAGTTGATGAGGAAGATGCTCGGCGACTTCTGCTATACCTACTAGTTGCAATGCTTCCAGCGATTGTCTTCGTGCTTCTTTTTTATCAACACCGGCAATATGTAAACCGAATGCGACATTGTCAATGACACTCAGGTGGGGTAACAGGGCAAACGACTGGAACACCATGCTCATCTTGCTGCGACGCAGCTCGACCAGTTCTTTACCTGACATACGGGTAATATCAACACCATCGAGTAGTACCCGACCTGCGCTAGGTTCAATAAGACGATTGATCATGCGGACCAGGGTGGATTTGCCCGAACCGGACAAACCCATTACGACAAACAATTCACCACGTTGTATCTGCAGGTTAACGTCATGTGCACCTATGACGTTTCCGCTGGATTCAAGTAGTTCAGACTTGGATTTACCGAGACGTAGGGCTTCCAGCCCGGCCTCGATATCCGGGCCAAATAGTTTTGTCAGGTGTTCTAACTCAAGATAGGTGGGCACGTATCAACATTACCATAAAATAAAAAATAACGACGATGTTAACAACGAAAACTTTATTATTATTGTTGTTATAAAGCTCATTTTTATTTTGACATTATTTTTTTCTTGTTGATAACTGCTAGCTAACAGTTATGCCTTTTGAAAGATAAATATGCCCCAGCTTAAGTACCCTTTATCACCACCATCGACCCAGTGCCCCAGTCCCTTGATCATGCGATCGATATATTCCGGGGAAACGGCTTTCTCCAGTTCAGTACGACGAGCTACCGTTTCACTTCTTACACGGGAATAATGGTTGACCAGTTGCGAGGTGTTTTCTTCAAACAAAATTTCCTTTAGACCCAGTTTCGATAATTCCCAGCGATAAAATGCCGGTGAACCCAGTGACGCAAGGTGAATGCGATCCAGGATGGGTTGCAGGACCCCGGACGGGCAATCATCGGCCTGCATGGGGTCGGTAAAGATAAAACGACCACCCGGTTTCAGTACCCGCGCGACTTCCGCTAACACCTGTTCACGGTGACCGCTGTGTAAAATGGCATCCTGTGACCAGACCAGGTCAAAACTGTTATCTTCTGCAGGAATTGCTTCGAAACTGCCATCTATAACATCAATCTTGTCGGTTAAGCCACGCTGTGTATTTATTTCCCTGTTACGTTCATTTTCTTTTTCACTTAAATTAAGTGCAGTAACATGACAACCTGTGGTTGTTGCCAGGTAACGTGCTGCGCCACCATAACCTGACCCAATATCAAGCACACGATGCTGGGCACCAAGATCATCAAGTAATGAAACCATATGCCTCACGGTACGGTGACTGGCATCAATAATGGGTTCATCCTGTGATTCATATAAACCAATATGAATATCTTCCCCACCCCATATAATGGCGTAAAAGTTATCTGCGTCGTCACTGTTGTAATACTCACGCGCAATATTGACGGCTTCCGAATAGTTAGCACTCATACAGTTATTACTCCTCTGTATAACATTCCTGGCAATATGTTTTATCGGCGACATGCACGAAAAAATCTGGCTCATTGGCTTTATAGGTTTCCTGGAAGTCTCCAAAGGTATCAATTTTCTGAAAACCGACTTCATGCATTAAACGCCGTGTATAGTTACGTCGTAACGGGAACATGTTCAGGTGATACTGGGAACCATCCGGGAAAGAATACTGGAAACGAGCCAGCCCCTCATCCACGTGTTCCGGTTCGGCAATAACCTCTTCGCCACAGTAATAATATTTATGCTTGGTTGAGAAGCCTTCATCAAGAATGGAGTCATAATTGCGTTGATCCAGGAGCAGGATACCATCGTGATTTAATGTTGCATAAAACTCTGCCAGTGCCTTACGTCTATCATGCTCGGTAAACAAGTGGGTAAATGAATTACCGAGACAGATCACAGCATCAAACTGTTCATGGATGGTTTTATTTAACCAGCGCCAGTCAGCCTGCACGGTACGTAAAATTTGGCCACGTTTCCTGGCGTTTTCGAACGCCTTTGCCAGCATCTGTGGACTGCCATCGGCGCTCACCACGTCAAACCCGGCCGATAATAAACGTACAGAATGAAAACCGGTACCGGTAGCTACATCCAGCACACGTTCCACGCCATGTGCACGCAATTGCTCTATAAAGAAATCACCTTCGCTTTCCCAGCGACGTTCCCAGTCAATGAGTTCATCCCACTTTTCTACGAAGCTCTTCACGTATTCATCCTGATAATGGTCCGTATCACGTACTTTTATCGGATCACTACCGAAAGACTGTTGTTGTTTTGCTTCAAACATTAGCAAACACCTTGTTCCTGGTTTTCTGAACCGGGTTTCAGTGATTTGCATAAATGCCGTTTGAATTTGCACCCATGCAAATCAGTTTAATATGGCTTTTTAAACGAATTGTTTATTGATACCTGGCATTTGAACAAACACCGGGTATGGACAGGGATCGGGGAAAATACCGATCGCCTGGAAGCATGGCAGCTTTAACGGTTAAAGTCGCCAATTAAGATATTAGCCAGGCATAAAATCCAGCTAATAACAGCTCACCTGTAATAAAAAAGTAGTCTTACCATGTAATTACAGGCATTATTCTTTAAATAGAATATATAAACTAACCTAACGCACATCTTTGCGAACTTCAAGTCACCAGGCACTATATGAGCCAATTAAGCGACTGAAATCCTCAGCTTTTACGACATTCACATCAATAAAAAAACCCGCCATATGCCGGGTTTTGTTGGCAGAAATGATTAATTCGTATTTACCAGAAACGCGGGCGCCCGGGATCAACATGAATAAAATTTGACCTGGGATAGTAGCCCACACCACCGGCGTGCATGTTCAGCGCGGCCTGGCGCAGGTGTTTTAATTCTGTACCGGGCAAGCGAATATCAATGGCTTTGCCACGCATGTGCAAACTACGCTTGGCAACACCGTTGCTGTTCTTGCGCAGCTTCGCATTGGTTGCCGGTGAGCGGTAACCGGAAATCACCTGGAAGGTATTCTGGTTTTCCACGTTTTGTTGTAAAGCGTAAAGCAAATCATAAAGATTGCGATCCATCCTGGCGACTTCACGGCTGCGATGATCACGTAATACACGATCAATCATTGCCAGCTCGTCAGCAATATAAGCGCCATCGGCCCAGTAGGTGGCCGCGATTTTTTCACCGGTATGAATATTCTGGAAGCGCAGAATGCGTTCACCCTCTTTGGGCATTTGCAGCGTGGTGCGGGCAAAAACAGGTGGCACAGCACTGGTCAATGCAGCTCCGGTGGCCATCTTCAGGAAATTACGTCGTGAAATCATGAGACTGCTTTTTTATCCTTCTTCCGGGTCATTTTTAACACATGTTAATACTACTTGGGGTCGCAGGAAATCCATATCAACCCGCTAAATACACTCTTAATATATACTATCGGACACCCCAGCCGTAATTTTAGCGAATTACATCACATTTCGACACTTTGGGATCCCACTGGTAAATATCAGGGCGAAAATGCGCGGCACCGTTTTCTTCCACCCAGGCGGTCATGTAGACAAGATAAATCGGCATGGTATTTAGAATGGGCACCTCGAGGTATTTTCCTGAATCGATGGTTTCCCTGATTTTTTCCACCGTCCAGCCGTTATCATCACCCAGCAGGTAGCTGGCCAGCCGGGCGGGATCTTCCACGCGAATACAACCCGAGCTAAAGGCACGGCTATCTTTATCAAACAGGTATTTCTTGGGCGTATCGTGCAGGTATACCGTGTAGTCATTCTTGAACAGGAACTTAATCCGGCCCAGCGAATTTTTCGGACCCGGGTCCTGACGAAGAATGAAAGGAAAATAATTTTTGTTCACCTTGTTCCAGTTAACCTCGGTGGGATCCACTTCTTCCCCGTTCCTGATCACACGGATATGGTTTGCTTTAAAGAAAGCGGGGTTACGTCGTTGCCTGGGAAGCAGGTCTTCAAAAACAATCGTCGGTGGTACGGTCCAGTAAGGATTGAACACCACGGTATGCAATCGACTGGCGACGACCGGAGTCGGTCTTTCCGGTGTGCCAATGATCACACCCATCGAAAACTGGATATCTTCATCTTCAACCACGTCCAGGTTAAAGCCGGCCGTATTCACCATGATATAACGCTTGGTGAGCCAGCGAGGTAACCAGCGCCAACGCTCCATATTATATTTAATCTGCTTGATACGTTGCGTTACCGTAACATTCATCATTTTACGCGTCACCGGACCAAGCACACCATCCATCCTGATACCATGACGCACCTGGAATCGCTCAAGGGCAAATTCAACGGCATCATCAAAATAACGGACATCCCTAGTTGGCCCAAGTTCAAGGTCACCTTCGGCAAGTAAACGTTGCCTTAATACTTCGACCTGTTTATGCCAACTGCCTTTTTTTAACACCGGGCCCGCGGGCATCATTGGCCAGCCACCCTGCTTCCTGATCTGGCGATAGCGTTTTAACGCTTCGCGTAACCGTAGGTAGCCAATATGGGCGGGGGTTAAATCCTTTAGTGCGGCAGCAAAACTGTTCACCGTTAACAGGTAGCGTAACTCGTCAACCGGCTCGATCTCGGGAGGTTCAATGTCCCAGTTAAAATTATTTTCCTTATGATGCCCGGCACGTAAATGCACGCTGTAGCGAAAAAAGGCATCTGATAATAACAGTTCGAGTTGTGTTAACTGCGTGGGTGTACGCGAGTGCCAGAGTGATGCAATCTTTTCAGGGTAATAATCCTTAGCATTCAGGCCTTCTTCATCAGCCGTTATCAATGCCTGTTTAAGTACCTCGGCCCGAGGTAATGGACCAAAGCGATCTACCCAGGCAGGATAAAATCCCCGTGCTTCATAAAATGCCTTTAAGCGGGACCAGTCCAGGGGCGGTTCAGCGGTGATACTTTCCGGGCTGGTTAACTGTGTACGCAGGATATTGATAATGGCTTGTGGCGTTTCTCCCGTGTTGTTTGCCTGCACAGGGAAAGGCAACAATAATGGCAGGGCGAATAACCATACGGGTAACATCGCGCAACGGGGAAAAATACGACAACGAGAGACTAACTGCATCTATTAACCATAGGGTCAGGACGTCAACAAATCAACGGCCTGTTCAGGTAATCTTGATCAAGCAATCCCCTGTCAGCCTTGTTGCTCAGAAGTCAGGATAGTCAACAGGGTCTGGGTAAATTCGGCAGCTTCAATACCAAGGTGCGTCAGGTAACCCCCATCCTGCTGCGTAATCAGGCCCTTATCATGTAATCGTTGCGCCGCAGTAACCAGCGCGGGGGCGGCATTGCTATGGATCTTGATCCCTTCCTGGTGATTCGTTAAATCAAAAAGGGTCAAAACATTGAGTTCATCAAGTTGCTCTTGTGTATAAGACATAATCATTCTCTAAGGTGATGGTGGTGTACTAAAGGCAAACGGTTTACCCACACCAGAGGTCATTGCAAAAACATAAAATCCCATAAAGCTGAATGAGGACCAACCTGATACGGTTTGCCCCTTACGTGTACGCACCGACCAGAAATAACGGGTTGCTGGTTTCAACGGCGAGAGCAATGTCAGGTAAGGTTGCTTGACGTTTTCCCAGTAATCCACCAACCGCCCTTCGACGTACTGCTTATCCATGCCACTCACGCTGTAGCTTGCCGCTTCGTAAATCACAAAGTCATAAGTGATATCCGAACTTGATGATGGCTTCCATTTGAAAACTGGTGATAAACTCTCAGTTTGCGGGAACCCATGGTTGGCTATTTCAGGACTTATTGGCTCAACACCACGATAACGTTTCGTACAGGTAATCCCCCACATTTTGTGGCAAGGATGACCTACCAGATTATATTGACCAAGTTTTTTCCTGCCTTTCATCAGGCTAGCCTGTGGTGCCGAGGTCTGCGTAGGAAACTTGTTCTGATAGTTTATCAGTGCGCTTTTAAAGTTATTTGCAATACTTGTAAAGTAACGACCTCGTTGAATATTCATTCTAAAATCGCCTACGTATAAACCATCAACATTTGCAGGAACGCTAAACGTCGCACCGATACGACCGGTTAACCACTGGTTTCCTTTTTGAAATCGATACGCTAACAGTTGGTATTCACCTGGCTTGAGAGACCAGTAAAATGAACCATCCTCCATCACCTTGTAAGTGATTGCCTCAGTAGTGCCGGGTGGCAAAATCATCAGGTAAAACGTTCTTGCCCCTGTCCATTTCATCTTCCAATCCTGCTTTACCCCGTTTTCAAAAACATCAACTTGACCAAACACGATCGTTTCGCCGGCAATGGGTGCTTCCACATCCTTCATGGGTGGTGCCATGGCACAGGAGGTTAAAAAGACAATCCCGAAAAGCAACCAGGTAAAAACATGAACTGCTTTGAGCTGTTTTATCATTACTTGACTCTCTTAACGTTGAGAAATGCGCTGATGCTTGGAAACAAGTATCGAATGAATAAACACGATTTTATTTGACCTATATCAAAGTGTAGCCAATTTTGTATACAATAAAATAATAAAATAATTTCCACTACCAGTAAGGATGAACTATGGAGCAAGAAAACGCTTCGGATGATATCACTACGGTTAGCCCTTCATCCGGTTCAGAATTGCCCATATACAGTGCCAATATTCGCGTCAATCGTGAGCTGATGCGCGCCACAGAACCCTTCGCCACCGAATCAGTTTTTAAAAGCTGGTGGTATGTCTTATCAACCTTCACCTTGATGATTGCCGTGCTGGTCATTGCCGCTATGGCGCCATGGTGGCCTTTACGCCTTGTATTCTCACTGCTGGGTGCATTACTCATGGTGCGGGCTTTTATTACTTACCATGACTACATGCATGGTGCGATATTACGAAATTCACGCTTGGCCAAGTGGCTGTTCCGACTCTATGCCGGTTTTGCCCTGACCCCGCCCCGCTCCTGGCGCAAGAGCCATAACTATCACCATGGACATGTAGGAAAAATTAGTGATGCCAGTGTGGGGGCCTTTCCCATTATTACTACGGAAATGTGGCACGACTATTCACCGTGGCAACGCATGAGTTATCGTATTCAACGCCATCCGCTCATCGTAATATTCGGCTACATCACGATTTTTGCTTATAGTATCTGTTTGCAACCACTGTTCACTAATCCGAAACAGCACTGTGTCTCTGGCCTGGCCCTGCTGGCACACGTGGCATTGATATCTGTATTGTGGGTATGGGGCGGCGCTGATGTGGCATTCTTTTCCATGATACTTCCCTTGTTTGTGGCCTCGGCACTGGGTAGTTACCTGTTTTTTGCGCAACACAGTTTTAAGCGAATGCATATCATCACGGAAGAAGCCTGGACGTTTTACCGCGCCGCACTGGAATCATCCAGTTACATGCGGCTTAACAGGATCATGCAATGGTTTACCGGTAATATTGGCTATCACCATATTCACCATCTTAACCTGCGCATCCCGTTTTATCGCCTGCCGGAAGCCATGGCTGCGATCCCCGAACTTCAGTCACCCATCACCACCAGCCTGATGCCGAAAGACATAATTGAATGCTTTCAGGCCAGTTTATGGGATCAAAAATCACACCGGATGGTGTCTTACCGGGAAGCAGATAAATTACAAAAAACATAACCCACGGTAAAACGTGTCAGGCTAATCGCAAAGAAGGATCCTGGCGATAATACTGGCAGAGTTGTTCATAGATAGCGGCATAATGTTGCCTGAGCAATGCCGGGCGTTCAAAGAACAGTTCACTGAACACCGCGAAAAATTCAGCGGGTGACGTCGCCGCATAACAATCGAAGCCATGAAACCTGCCATGCTGGCAATGTTGCTGAAAGTGGGCAAAACCATCGGTAAAGGCCACTACCCATTTGTCCACCGACATACCAACGTGCATAGGTGGGAAACCATTGGCGACACCATTTTGCATGTCCAGCTTGTGTGCAAACTCGTGGATCACCAGGTTATGGCCATCAATCACCCCGGCCGTTTCAGCATCATCCCAGGCGATAATAACCGGGCCGCGTTGCCAGGCTTCACCCGACAAGTGTGATTGTCCCCGGTGTACGACACCCGCTTCATCGATGCTCGCCCGCTCGGGGGCAAAGCCTGCCGGGTAAACAATGACCGACACCCAGCCATCATAGTTTTCCAGGCCGAGGTTCAGGATAG
This sequence comes from Gammaproteobacteria bacterium, assembly GCA_037388705.1. Lineage (GTDB taxonomy): Bacteria > Pseudomonadota > Gammaproteobacteria > UBA6429 > Thiohalophilaceae > JARRJY01. Next base: position 34,977 of record JARRJY010000011.1, on the reverse strand, counting down.
GCAAACAGGCTTGCAGTGCAATCAATAAAGCCATTGGCCTGGTCACTGTTAACCCGGCGGCCCCTTCGAATGCCTTGTCATGCATAAACAGGATGGCAAGTTCCCTTAACCGCTGCTGTTCCTCGCCACTCAACCCCGTAAGCAATGGCAGCGCGTCAAACGCAGCGGTCCACTCTTCTTCGCTGATCGTTGAACGCTTGATAATACGTCGGTCAAACCAGTTTTGCAGAAAGTTAAACATCTTATTTTGGTAACAGGGATAACAACCAGCCGGGAATATCAGCCATCCTTATTTTGCCGGGTTCATGTCCACGACGCCAGGTATAAGCATGACCACTGTGATGGATGGAAGGCGGTGTGACAATACAACCACCATCGCCCCTGAGGTCAATACCATCAACAATGTTCACACGGTTATGAATGACACCACCAGGATGCAGAAAGTAAAGGTGCCGACCACCCCCACCGGTAATGGACTCAACGGTGTCTGGCAACCGGCCATACTGTTTTTCCCAACGAGCCATACTTTGTTCACCGCCATGTCGCGGATCGATATCCACTACCACCAGTCCAGAGATGGCACCGGTCACAACCGCCACGTTGGCATCCGGCCAGCGATGATACCAGTGTTTAATTTCATCGGTTGTTGCCAGGCGTTGCTGGTATTCCTGCCATTTAATCATCGGCCGCTTATCACGTGGACGTATTGGGATCACGGACCACTGGTAACTTGCGTAAAGCAAGGCAGCGTCAAGTGCTGGTGACTCAGTCGTCAATTGATGTTCACCGATGAATCAGAAAAACTCCGGTTCCAGTTCCAGGTAAATACGGTAAGCATTACCTCGGTTACTGGCTTTAAAGGCCGGCATTTTCTCATATGCTGACCAGTCGGTACTGTTATAGGTTTCTTCAAAGCTGTTCAGATCTTTCAAACCTTTTTTCATGGCATTCATCACGAACTCAAGATAACCCCTGGTAAATGACAAGGCATGGGCCACGTCGGTTTCCGCATCACCATGACCGGGAATAATAAAACTCGGTGCCGGTTTTATTTTTGTCAGGTAATCCAGGCCCTTGAGCCAGTTCTTGATATCGGTTTCCGGGCTATCAAGAAACGGAATGCGTCCCTTGTAAATTACGTCGCCACTGAATAGCACACCCAGTTCTTTCACCAGCATGATGCTGTCGCCGGGTGCATGCGCCGGACCCAGGTGGCGTATGTCAAACGTCAGCCCGCCCATCTTGAACGAATAGGTTTTATCGAAGGTAATATCCGGTTTTATCAGGTAAGTGTTTTCATCCACCCACGGGAACAGGGCTTCACGGCGTTGATTGAGTCGACGTTGCCCCGCCTCGCCCTGGCTGTCACGCGTACCGCCCACGTAACCCAGTGCCAGTTTCTGGGCAATCACTTGTGGATCACCACCATGCTGTTCAAATGCCTGCAGACCGTAGATGTGATCCGCATGGTAGTGACTGATAATAACTTTCTTGATCGGCTTGTCGGTCACTTCACGGATGCGCTGGATCATGCGAAAACCCAGTGCCGGCGTACCCAGTGCATCGAACACCACGACACCTTCTTTCGTCACGACAAAACCGGCATTGGAAGTATGTCCCTCGTTATTGGAACCGGGCACACCGGATTTACCAATAATGTAATACACCGGTTTACTGGGGACCTGGTGTAATTTGAACGGCAGGCTGACTGTACCGTATGGCGTATCCACCGGGGCAGCCGACACGTTCATACCGATGAACAACAAACTACATATATAATAGAATAAACGCACAGCCCTGTTATCGCATGTAGACATGGCCTTCCTCCTGTTGCAGTCTTATAATTTCCGCATCGGCCATTGGTACCATTTCGACAAAACCATGAATATCTTGCGGTTTAAAGCCGTGGCCCTGTGCCGCCAGCTTGCACATGCGGAAACGAATATTGCCACTGTCGACCAGGCTTTGTGCGCGGGCCATCAGTTCCTTGTACTTGCCGTAATTTTTAATACCAAAAAACGGGATTTCATCGCCATGCAATACCATGACAATGGAAGAGTCAAACGGGTTGGCCTGGTACAGTTTGTTTAAATAGCTCACGCGGTCCAGCACGTTGGTCATGGCTGCCACGCTGGAAACCGACACGTCATAAACCACCTTGTGCGGTTTATATTTTACCGCGTCCAGCTGGGCATGACCCCACGGGGCATTTGCCTCTGCCGCCAGTAATGAGGCCGGCAACAACAAGCAGGCGAGTAACAGGTAGTTTTTTATCATCATGAATGTACTCCTTTATTATATTGTTCCATCTTTTACCGACAGTAAATAACAATGATGATTCAATTCAATTAGACATTATGCTTTATATGGAAATAGTTTTATAACCGAGGCTAAAGCATTAATGTGTGACGATCAGAAAAGACCACACCGTCAATTACATCATTCTTTTAGTGTAATGTGTAACTGACCTTCTTTGACCTCGATGGATTCCACACCATCATGAATAGCCTGCCAGAAACCACCGGCCTGGCCAAACTCGGTAATGAGATCAACGTTTTTCATATTACCCAGCCAGGCGTTGGGCAAGGGCACCCCCCAGATACTCACTCCCTTTAATACTGCGCTGGGTTTTCCTTTCGCAAGGCGAAGCTCCATACCGGCTGTCACTTTAAGTGTCTGGCCGCCAATGACTGGAAAAGTCGGATCCAGGTCTACAAGTAATAAGGCACTGGCCAGGTTATCCGACAAATCGATCGCCAGCTTGTTAGCCAGGTCCGTGTTACGAGCCAGCATCGCATTTAATTCTTTTTCACTAAGGGCAATCGTTCGACTGGCGCCGGCTTCACTATACGGTTCCGCTTTAAGCGTTGGCCGTTTAGACGAGGGACTAATGCCAATACGCTGAAGTTTTTGATCCAGTACGCGTTGTTCTTTTTGATTTAATACTACGGGGGTAAATGCGTCAGGAAACAAGTAGGTCGTTACCAGCCAGGAGCTAATACCGAGCGTGAGGACAACAGTCATAACAACGATTCCAAAGGTTCGCCAGCCATTGGCTGCGGACCTGGTGGGTGCAGATTCAGTGGCTGGCTCCGGCGTGGATTCATTCATAATATGTAATATAGTCAATTTGGCTGTTATTTGGCACACTTACCAGGCATTTTTGTCCATCTAAAACAAAAATTCCATATTGGTAAGTAATGACTATATTTAAAAATATCGACGTTTACCCAGGCGATATATCCTTTGAAAAGCACAAATGTTAGCGACGCCGGCCCCGGCCTCTGCCAACTTTGGGTTCTTCATATTTTACTTTTATGGTATGTCCCTCGACTGTTTTACCATTAAGCCCGGCAATCGCCGCACGTGCTTCATGGCCTTCCATTTCGAGAAAAGCAAATCCTTTACACTGGCCAGAAAACATATCTTTCACAAGATTAACGGAACGAACAACACCGAAGCTTGAAAACATGCTGGTCAGCTTTTCTTCTGTCATATGGGTAGGCAAACTGCCTACAAAGAGTTTTTTCATAATGATGCTACCTGTGAATATTTCTATGAAGCCCCGTGATACAGGAGCTGACATATACGTGAAACAAAACGTTACACTGTAACGTTGACTGCCAGTGGGCCCAAAGAGCTATTTTCCACATCGAAAGTCACTGTCTGACCTTCAACCAGGTTACGGAAGCCCGTACCGGCAATCACTGAGTAGTGCACAAAAACATCGCCACTGCCATCATTGTTGGTAACAAAGCCAATGCCCTTCTTCTTATCAAACCAATTAACAATACCCGTTGCCATGACAACTACCTCGTGATATTTCTGACTTCAAACGTGTCACAACTCAGACGGGGAAATTAACAGGAGAGGATGCGAGACAGTCTTCTGATAAGGACCTGGGTATAGAGTGAGATGTAATAAACACCAGTTTAAACGGTTTTGCCCCTGGAACGCTACTTAATATAATTCATCACCCGGGATTGAAACGTGTTATACTCGGCACCATATAAACAGATATATGACACAATTCAGTCTGTGTCCACCTTCGTGGCTTCCCCACTAAACATGGTAACCCCCGAACAAAACAACAATTGTTCCCTCCTGGACTGTCTCATGCGAAAACGCTGGGCAGGCGGTAACCTGAACCCTTAAAGGGCAAACATTACATGTCATTTGAAACACTCGGCCTGGTGGCCGAAATACACCGTGCTGTATCCGAAAAAGGCTACGTCACACCCACACCAATACAAACACAGGCTATCCCGACGATTCTGGAAGGACGTGATCTCATGGGCGGTGCCCAAACCGGCACCGGCAAAACTGCCGGTTTTACCCTGCCCCTATTACAACGCCTGATGTCCGCCAACTTGCCCTCGAGTAAAAACAAGGGCAAACGGACAATACGCGCCCTGGTGCTGGCACCCACACGGGAACTGGCCGCGCAAGTTCACGATAGCGTGCGCGACTATGGTAAATACACACCGTTAAGATCAGCGGTAATCTTTGGTGGGGTTAAAATCAGCCCGCAAATCCATAAGCTGCAACGAGGTGTCGATGTTCTGGTGGCAACCCCGGGTCGACTGCTTGATCATGTCAGCCAAAACACCATTGATCTTTCAAAGCTCGAAATCCTGGTACTCGACGAAGCCGATCGCATGCTCGACATGGGCTTTATTAATGATATCCGCAAGATACTGGCGCTGTTACCCAAACAGAAACAAACACTGTTATTCTCGGCAACCTTCTCGGATGACATCAAGAAACTGGCCAATGGCCTGCTTAATGCTCCGGTACTGGTTGAAGTCGCACGTCGCAACACTGCGTCGGAAAATGTCACGCAAGTGATCCACCCAGTCGACAAGCAACGTAAACGTGAACTGCTTTCTTACCTGGTCGGTTCGAATAACTGGAAACAGGTACTGGTGTTTACACGTACCAAGCATGGTGCTAACCGTTTAAGTGAGCAGCTGGGTAAAGATGGCATTACCTCGGCAGCCATCCATGGCAATAAAAGCCAGGGAGCACGCACCCGTGCACTGGCTGATTTTAAGTCCGGTAAAGTTCGTGTACTGGTCGCCACCGATATCGCGGCACGTGGCCTGGATATTGATCAGTTACCACACGTGGTGAACTTTGAATTACCTAACGTGGCTGAAGATTACGTACACCGTATCGGCCGTACCGGTCGTGCCGGTAATGAAGGTGAGGCACTGTCACTGGTGTGTATTGATGAAATGAAATTACTGGGCGATATTGAAAAACTGATCAAGCGTAAACTGCCGAAGGAAGTCATTCCAGGTTACGAGCCAGATCCGTCAATCAAAGCCGAGCCGATACAAAACGGCAAACGCAATAATCGCTCACAAAAGGCAAAAACACCTGCCGGTAAAAAAACCGGCATGAACTGGCGGAATACCAACCGATCCAAGTCACGTAATGAGCAAAGTCAGCAACGCTACCGTTAAACCCGGTGTGTACAGGCATAAAACGAACAAACCCGGCGCAGGCCGGGTTTATTCATATTAGCGACAGATTGGTTGAAATAACCTGTAGTAATCCGCTGGATACTCGCTATACTTACAGTGTAACGATTGTACCGTCTATTACGGCGACCAATCTTCTCTCTCATAATATCCTGCACAATCTGTTACCTGCGCAGCTGGCACATCATATCAACCAGCTTACCTATCGCTCGCCAAGGTTTAATAATGATACTCAACGATAACGTGATGTGGGATCGACTCAAGTATGCCGTGATTAGCGTGTCTAAAACAAATGCACCTTCCGGTATCGATAATGAACCCTGGCATAAATATATCGTTGGACGCTGTAACGCCTGCCTGGTATGCAAATCACGCGGCACACTGGAAGAAGTGACTGAACATGCCGAGAAACTCGCATTCGATCTCAATTTACGCCGGGATCTCAGACCCGGCACCTACGGCCGTAATATAAAAATCTACGGCGGCTACAAGAAGAAGGAAAACGCTTAATGGAAGGCATCAGTGACATCAAGATCATTGGCATCGATGAAACACGTCCACCTAAAATACGAAAAGAACCGTATATTGATATTATCTTCAAGCTATCCCACCAGGCCCCGTCAGACTGGTGTAAAGATTTTAATAGCCTGTTAGCAAAACACCCCGCTACAGTTCAGATAAAGGAAAAAGAAGGCCTGTTTATCGAAACATGGGTAAGGAAAGTTGATGAAATTGTTCCCTTGTTCGAGCTTATCAAGAATACGGTTTTAGAATGCACTCGCCAGTATATTGAACGTATCGAGCTTTCAGCCAGGCAGGCTAATAATAGCGATGCCACGCAAGATGAAGCCACCGGCGAACAAGGCCGCCTCAACAAGATCATCGCTTCCCTCGAATTTGACGAGATCAACTAATAATGACGATTAAAAAACTTAAGTATGAAGCAGAACTACTGAAAGTCGCCATCACGACCGGTATGAACTATGCCGAAGCCCGTGGTGCTGCCGTGTTTGAAGAAACAGACTCAAAAGGTCAAAAAATACTTTATCTTTACCGGTTATTTGTTCGTGACAAACTCATCCAGCCGATACCAGAAGCACATGTTTCACAAAAAGCCATGCGTCATAAACTTGCCATGTGGGTGGTTAAACAATTGCCTGAAGATCACCCGCTTCTAAACTAAACAGTAATCCCTGATGATTTGTCATAATAGGCATAATAACGGTTATCAAATAAATAATTTCGGATTGCGTTAACACCCTGTTTACATAAGCTATTTACCTGTTGCTCGACTACATTGAATAATGCGATAGCATGATGAAGTCGTTAACGTATCTTGGCACGACCATTATCTTTAACATCATCATTAGGATGATTGATCACTTTTTCTCCTTCCTCGATGCCTTCAAGTACCTGCGCAATCATACCGTTACGTTGACCAACCTTGACGACGCGACGTTGTGCGCGATCATTTTCCACCACGAAAATAGCCCAACCATCCTCATAGCGGAATAAACTGCTGGCCGGCACCTGTAATACGTTATCTTCCTGCCACAGTACAAACTTTGCTTCCACCCGGTAACCATCACCCAGTCTTTGCCAGAGTTCCTGTGGTGAAGTGAAGTCACAGATTATCAGCACGCGTTGTTCTTCCACACCCAGTGCAGAGACCTTGGTAAACGCTACTGGTTCTACGGTACGCACGACACCCTGCAAGGGTTTTTCACCCCCCCAGCGATCAAACAATACCTTCATACCCGGTTTTATTTTCACGGCATCGGCAGACAGCACATCCACTTCAATCTCCAGGCGAGTGGGATCACCCACCTCCAGCAAAGGATCACCGGTACGCACCGGGCCTTCACATTCATGCGAAATTTTTAAAATGCGCCCCGTGATAGGTGAGCGCACCGGCACCACTTGTTTCGAATCTGCTGTACCCGTCCTCGCATAGTCGAGTACACTCTTTGCGGCTTCCAGTTCATAGTTCGCCACATCGACGTTGAAATCGGCCGAGCGTTTTGCCGCCGCCTTGGTATTCGCTTCTGTTACTGCCTTGTCATACTCGCCTTTTGAAATGACACCTTTTGCGCTCAACGGCCTGAGCCGTTCAAGTTCCTTGCTCGCCAGTTGTTGTGCCGCGGTGGCGGCACTTGCCTGTTCTTTTGCTGATTGCAGTGCGGACCTGGCGGCAGCGACTCTTGCCTCGGCCTGGGCACGACTACGTGCATCAAGCACCTTTGATTCCAGCGGGCGGATGTTTAACAGGGTTTGCTCTGCGTCAACACTATCACCGACTTCAAGTTGAGTGCGGCAGGTCGTGCCATCAACCGGTGCAGAAATCACGTAATGATCAATCACCCGGGTACGTCCTTCTTCTTCAATACTTACTGTCATGGGGGCACGTTTAACAACCACCGTTTCAACCCATACCGGTTTTGGCCAGAAGCCCCATACCAGCAAGGCAATGATCACCACCACAATGGAGGTAATTACCGGATGATTTCGTAAGCGATTAAGCATCAAGTTACTCCTTGGTCTTCAGTACGGCTACCATATCGAGGTTGCCCAGGTTACGCCAGATCAACATCGCGGATAACAGTGTCGAGATAATCACGACCAACGCGGCAAAAGCATAATCGCGTATCGCCAATACTAATGGTACACGATACAGGTCGGTATCAAACGCGAAGGCCAGGTAAGCACACAGGCCATAACCAATCAGCAGGCCAACCGGGATTGCTACCAGTGTTAATAAGCCTAGTTCACCCAGCAAAATATAGGCAACTTCATTACGTTCAAAACCCAGCACCCGTAAACTGGCCAGTTCCCGTCTTCGCTCCGACAGCGAAATACGCATACTGTTATACACCACACCAAAAGCAATACTGCCACCGAGCAGCGTGGTGATAAAGGTATAAAACAGTACTGTCTGTGCCACGTTTTCATAAAACGCATCGACGGCCGATGCCTGTTCAACCACGCCGGCAATACGTGGTATGTCTTTTAACTTGCGGTACACATCACGTTGATAAATGTCGTCGACTTTTAATAATGCACCGGTAACCACGTTTCCTTCTTTGAGTAAACGGTTCAGCGTTTCCCGCTGCAAGTACACGTTTAAGCCCAGGTCCTGCTTGGCAGTCGCCATCACGGGGACCTGTACCACTGGTCGATTACCTTCCAGTACCTCGATGGTCAGCATGTCACCGGGTTTAATCTGTAATATCTCGGCAAGGTAGTCTGTTATCACCACACCTTCCGATGGTAGATCAATTTCTTTTAGATCAGTATCCAGCAAGCGAAGCAACTTGCCATTGACCTGGATGCCCTGTACCGACGTGCGGTAAGTACGATGTTGAAACTGTAATTTTGCCGGCACATTGCGAAAGCCTTCGACATGCTCAACACCCTGCAAACTACCCAGCGAGTAAAGGGAGCGGCCCGAGGTTGGCTCGGTATAATTAACAATAATATCGCCACGCTGACTCATGCCATACTGCACATCAATCATGTAATCGATGGATCCTTTTTGAAAGCCACTCACCACCATCACACCACAGGCCATGGCGATACCCAGCATGGTCAGTAGTGATTTTAGTGGGTGGCGTTCAAGATGGCGTAAAATCATACGACTGGGTTGCGAAAACCAGCGCTGTACACCGAGTCGTTCAATCACCGTGGCATGATAAATAGCCGGTGGTTCAGGACGCATCCCCTGCGCCGGTGGTAAACGCGCCGCATTGCTCACGGCATATAACGTACCGGCAATGGTTACCAGCATACTGATAAGCACCGCGGCAATGATCACACCTGGCTTAAGCACATAAATCATCACCGGCAGGCTGAAGAATTCTGTATAGATATGACTTAAACCCTGCCCCATCCAGATACCCGCGCCAATTCCCATCAACACACCGAAGCCAACAATCAATATCACCAGCTTGATGTAATGGATCCCAACCGCCAGGTTACTGTAACCAAAGGCTTTCAGGCCGGCGATCTGTTCACGCTGCAGGCTGATCAGTCGACTGATAACCACGTTAAGTAAAAACGCAGCCACACCGAAAAAGATCACCGGGAATACCGTGGCGATGGTTTGTTGTTGCTTAAGTTCTTCCGTTACGAAACGATTTGAAAGTTGATCACTTTGCGCAATGGCACCCGTACCACCATAAGGCTTGAGTATCTCGTCAAGACGATCGATCACATCCTGCTCGTTGGCTCCCTCGCTCAGGGTCAAGGTAACATTATTAAACGCGCCATCCATATCATAAGCCGTTGCCAGTGGTTTGCGTGACATCCATAACACGCCATAACGTTCATAATCCGGGAACAACGCACCCGGCGCGATCTGATGGATATATTCAGGTGACATGGCAAGACCCACGATGGTCAGGTTTTTACGTCGACCATTAATGGTGGCACGTAGCTTGTCACCGGGTTGTAATTGGTGGGCATTGGCAAACTTGACGCTCAGCAGCACTTCATTATCGCGACCAGGTTCAAACAGGCGTCCCTGGCGAAGATAAACCTGGTTTAGCAAGCCACGACTGTTATCCGGTAGCGATAACAGGTGACCACTGACAGGATCGTCAAAGCCCGGTACATCAATACTGATATAAGCCACCACCCGACTTTCAACGTTATTCACACCGGGTATGGCTTCAATGCGTTTCACCACCGATAACGGGGCGCGCTTGAGCGAGGCAAACACGTCAGCAAAGTGGTGATCACGGTAATAGGTGTTACGGGATTCAAACAACGTATCAAGCGTACTTAATGACATAATGAAAATGCTCACACCACCGACGATGACGATGGCAATGGCCAGTGCCTGGGTACGCAGATGCCAGAGTTCGCGCCACAGTTTTTTGTCGAGGGCTTTCATCATGTCACCAGCTCAACTCACCCGGGGCACGGCCATTTTCGCGATACCCGCGTTATGGGTAATCACCGCCGTACTCGTACCCAGTTCCTGGTTAACCCGTTGCAATGCTTCTAAAACAACAATGCCGGTTTTGGAATCGAGCGCACCGGTGGGCTCATCGCATAACAACACGTCTGGACGCTTGGCAATGGCACGGGCAATGGCCACGCGTTGTTGTTCACCACCGGAAAGTTGTGCCGGGAAATGATCAAGGCGTTCACCCAACCCGACCATTTGCAGGGCCTCTTCCGGTGACATGGGGTTACGGGCAATTTCCGTTACCACCGCGACATTTTCGCGAGCCGTGAGACTGGGGATCAGGTTATAAAACTGGAACACGAAACCGACATGAAAGCGTCGGTACTCGGTAAGCTGGCTTTCAGTGGCACGGGTCAGATCACGCTCCCCGTAAAAAACATGGCCCGCGGTTGGTGTATCCAGCCCGCCAAGAATATTCAGTAACGTGGACTTACCGCTGCCCGAGGCCCCAAGTAACACCGTGAATTCTCCCTGGAAAAGATCCAGGTCGACGCCGCGTAGTGCATGTACCTGCACCTCGCCCATCTGGTAAACCTTGGTAACACCGTGCACGTGGAAAACCACACCTTCTTCAAGGGGTTCATGGGTCTCTGGTTTGTCACGTTCCATTGGACTATGTGTGCCAGCTGAAAATAAGGTAACGGGTTAATCAATCATAAGAGTACTGTTTTATCGTGGTTGTCACAACAAGAACGAATAAATCCTTCCCCTGCTTGAACATAAGTAAAACTTAACTAGACTTAATTATTACCACAAATTCACATACTCTCACCGCAAGAAAAATTATTAATGATGCTGGATATTTCATGGAGGAAATCATGAAGGATACAAGACTTATCGCTTCCACTCGTTCAATCACCCTTGTAGTTGCCATTAGCATCCTGCTTGGCGCAACCAATAGTGTATCAGCGAGGGATGAAAAGAATATCGTGGATAAAAAAGTACTTCCCTCTCCAATAGAGAAGGTGGGTCCTGCCTGGAAAGATGTGGCGAGGAAACGCAAGTGGATGATGAAATGGCAAACGCTGCCTGACCTGGTTGCCTATGCAGAGACCACGGATGATCCCTGTACTGTTGAGCTCTGGATCCGTAATAACAGTATCAATGGCCTGGCAGAAGAACAATGGAATTCAGCTGTCGATGCGGTGCGTATTGAGCAGTGGGATCGAGCAGGGACAAGACTTGTCGATCACCATGATTTGAGATTCAATGAAGTTGACTTCATGGGGCGCCTCAAGGTAGCCAATGGTGAAACCTTCAAGTATCCATGGCCACTTGACCCCGGCGAATGGGAAGTCAAACTAATCGTCGATTTTGCCAGCGCTATCCCGGAAGTCAGCGAAAGAAACAACGAGGCATCCGTTACGACAGCTTGCCCGCCTGGCAAGTAACGATTCCGCTGACATGTCCGTTAAAACAGCATCTTAAGTGTTCTAGCAAATTGACTTTTCATATTTTTTTATAGTTAAACCAACTGTTAACTGGCAATAAAAAAGGCAAGACCAGATGGCCTTGCCCTTCTAACTTGCAAAAGCAATATTGCGCGAACGACAGGTAACAAACCTGTCGTTTATTTAGATGGCAACAATGTTTTCAGCTTGAGGCCCTTTAGGACCTTGCGTTACTGTGAACTCAACGTGCTGACCTTCTGTCAACGTTTTAAAACCTGAACTGACAATGGCGCTGAAGTGAGCAAATACATCTTGACCAGATGATTGCTCAATAAAACCAAAACCTTTCGATTCGTTGAACCATTTGACGGTTCCATTAACGGTGTTAGACATAATAATATCCTTTAAATTAATTATAAGTGTGCCTTCAAGAGGCTTAAATAGCGGGAAAAATGGGCTGGTACTTAAAAACTGCAGGACGAAGAATTATGAATAAAACGACGAAGAGGAGCTGATAAACAATAGACTTTCTTTCTAGCTGGTAGACATTCTATAGATATTATTGGGGATGTCAAGTCAATGTTTGTAGTATTAACACCTACGGGTCATAACAATTCAATAATAAAAGCATCATACTGCTCCGATTCATGCTACCCTACTAATGGTCAGTTTAAAGGAGCTATGTTTTTACATTTGCTCATCGACTTTCCCAGGCATCCCCGCTAACTGTACACAGCAAGATAGCCACATTTCATCAACATCAGATGGCTGGTTGACTGTTTTTGTCTTTTTATCCGGTGAACTGTATCACGCCCCTGAATGTAAGCATCAGGCATTTTGCTGTTCATTCACCCTAACTAAATATTGAACCTGGAAAACCCTAATGCATATAGAAATAATCACCACGCCCAATGAAGCATTAAAAGAGAGCGGCTTTGGATCATTAAAGGCCTGCCACAGTGTTTTAGATGCTATTAAAAAAGCAGGATACAATGCCAGGCTCAATGTGTGTAACAACAACGATGATTTGAAAAGTATCGTTAAAAGAAAACCTCAACTCGTGATCCTCGCAGTAAAGTATATTCCCGTTAACAATGGAGATAATATCTGGTTATCTGATTATTTTGACCGACACGACATTAATTTCACAGGATCATCAAGAGAAGTATTGAAATTTGATTCCAACAAAGTCCTTGCCAAAATGCATTTAACTAACAAGGGTATAAAGACGGCGAATTATTTTTTAGCAACGCCTGGACAATATCAAAAAGAAAGCGATTTACCGGTTACGTTTCCGCTATTTTTAAAACCCCTTGATGCAGCAAATGGAAATGGTATTGACGACTTATCATATGTTACCAACTTTGCCAACTACAAAAGCAAAGTGGCGTCATTATACAATATCTTCAATCAGCCCGTTTTGGCAGAAGAATATCTGGATGGTCGTGAGTTTACCGTTGCCATCATAAAAACAAACAATGAAGAAGTAATTGCATCTGCTGTTGAAATCATCCCGCCAACATCAACGCATGGACTTAGGATTTTAGGTGCACAGACTAAAAAAGATGATTCAGAAAAACTCATAGAAATTGTCGACAAGGAAGTTAAAAACAGGGTAACCACACTGGCTATTGATGCATTTAATGCGCTGGGAGTTCGGGACTTTGGTCGCATTGATATTATAACCAACAATCATGGCGAAGCTTTCTTCATGGAAGCAAACCTGGTACCCGGTATGACCCATGGCTCGAGTTATTTCCCACAAGCTTGTAAAATAGCAAATGAACTTAATTATGATGAAGTGATCGCACTATTAATTGATGGCGGTCTTGCCAGGGCTACCTCAAGCATCCCCCCTGGTAGTTACCCGGGTGTAGACGGCAATCCCATTCCTGTTTTATGAAGAGTTGATTGATGGTTCCAGAAAGTTTGTTAACCTTGTCAATCAGAGTAAGAAGGTAATCAGGAGTTCCCTGGCATGTCCTATGAGCTTTTAGTCGAAGTGACGCGTAACGATACTGTGGAAAGTCGGCATTTTGGTGCTGCCGTGGTGTGTGATTATAAGGGTAACGTTATCAATAGCTGGGGGAATATCGATAACCTGGTATTCCCACGCTCAGCGCTAAAACCCATGCTGGCTATTCAACTGGTTGAAAGTGGTGCCAGCGATCACTATGCCCTGAGCGATGCAGAATTATCACTCGCCTGTTCATCGCACCAGGGAGAACAAATGCATCAAAAGCTGGTGGCATCATGGTTAACCCGCCTGGGGTTAACGGAGGATCACCTGGCCTGTGGCCCTGTGCTACCTGAACATACTGAGAGTGCCCACCAGCTGTTAGCTTCCGGGCAACATGGCTGTCGAATTCATCATAATTGCTCAGGCAAGCACACGGGGTTTTTAACCACGGCATTACATCTGGCCCTGTCACTGGACAACTATCACCTTCTCGAACATCCACTGCAACAATTATCCCTCGAGATACTTTCCGATCTGGCCGATTGTGATCTAAAAAACTATCCCATGGGAATTGATGGGTGTGGTTTACCCGCACCCACGATGCCGTTACTCAGGCTTGGCCATAGCACTGCCCGCTTCGCGAACCCCGTTGATTTACCCGATACACGTGCGCAGGCCATTTATCGTCTTCACGAAGCCATTACCAATGAGCCGCTCTATATCGCCGGGCATGGAACAGTGGTCAGTGCGTTGAACGAGGTGACCAGGGGTGCTGTGCTGGCAAAAACCGGGGCCGAGGGTATCGTCACCGCGGCGTTACCGGGGCCTGGTTTAGGGATTGCAGTAAAAATTACCGATGGTAGCGCCCGTGCACGATCAGTCGCGTTATTGGCCATCCTTGATCATATCGGGGCATTGTCTAATGAAGAGAAACAACAACTTCAGGCACATATCTCACCCACGATATACAACTCGAGAGGCCACGCCGTGGGGGAAATTCGCCCGGCCACATCCTGGTTATCGTGAGATACCCGGTTAAACTATGGAAGGATTAAACGGTTATCTGCTATTGAGAAGTTCGACCTGTTGTATACAACAGCCACTTCCCATCGTGACATAGCTCCGTTTTTTCACCGTTTCCACAGTCGATTACACTGGTTTATATCGTACCCGTTGTCAAAACGGGTACGGTAATTACATCATTCAACTAGCTCCTTGTAAGCATGCCAGGTAGCATGACCAAGGATCGGTATGATGAACAACAGACCAACGTAAAGTGTCACCAGGCCAATAATGAATAGCAGGCCAATAAGTCCTGCCCAGATCAGCATCACCAGTTTGTTTTGCATCACCGCTTTAATACTGGTGGCCATGGCGTTAATTACACCTTTGTTGCGATCGAGAATCATCGGCCATGATACAGCACTGGTAACAAACACCGCGCCTGCCAATGCTGCTCCGCTTAACGCGAATAAGGCAATAATTTCAATGCCTTCGCCGCTACGCCAAAGCTGTTCAAACAACACCGTTACACTGGCTCCGCTATGACCGAAGTACAGGGCTCCGATGATCGTTGCCAAACGAATCCAGGCAATCATCACCACTACATGGAATATTACCAGCAGTCCCATATCCCGCTTGTTCTGCCTGAATGCTGAAAGCGAATGAATAAAACTGACCTTTTGTGTGTACGCGCTCTGACGACTGAGATCATACAAACCCAATGCCAAAAATGGCGCGACGAGGAAAAAGCCCGTGATAAAAGTGAGTACCAGGATGGGTGATTGCCAACTTGCGATGGTAACCGCATAACCCAGTAACACAAACACCAGACCATAAAAACTACTGGACAGGGGCGTACGCAGATAATCACGCCAACCTGATGCTAACCATTTAAATGGAGCATTTAAGGCAACCTGTCTCGTGACTGGCAGATCTAAAGAATGATCATGATGTAAGACGGTTTGTTGCATAATACACCTCCTGGCTTTTTCGCATTACTTCAATATTTTTCTCGCCCAGCTATAGCAAGGTTTCCCTGCCCAGGGAATCGATATCCACGCCCAGGTAGGTAGCCGAGACAGATAAAAACTCGTGTATGTGAGGTGGCAATACGTGCCGATCAACCGTTTGGGTAAACATAGCCTGGTTCCCATCCATACTATTGCCTCCGTACTCAGTAACAAAATCGTCACAAGTTTCGTAAGGTTATTCCTGAGTATTTTACTCAGGTATTAATAATATATGATTGTGTTTGAAAAAATTCAAGTGAAAACAAAAAAACGCTGTCCAGGAACTTGCTCCTGCATTACCCTGTCATCTACATCCATGTAGTCGTGTCGCCTATTATTCCTAATTATTTTAATTCTTCCGATAAACCTTAAGTACATTGGTTAACTGCATGATTTTGTCAGAGACGTTTTGTAATTGTTGAAGATCCCGTATTTCCAGAACAATTTGTATTTCTGCTACTTGTGTATCTTTATTTAACCTGGTCTGAACACTGATGACGTTCACCTTGAGTTCGGTCAAAATATTGGTGATATCTCTTAATAGTCCAGTACGATCAATCGCCTCGATAACCAGACCGACTTCAAAAATCTGGTTATCATGATAAGACCAATCAACTGAAATTAACTGTTTTTGTTTATCATGCTCAAGGTTAAGGATATTGATACAATCTTTGCGATGCACGGAAACACCTTTACCACGCGTAATGAAACCAATGATTTCATCACCCGGCACAGGTTTACAACAGGGCGCCATTGTCGTTAACAGGTTACCCACTCCACTAACATTAACGGCCTGTTTATCATCTTTTTTTACTGTCTTGCTTGGTTTGGGTATATTGGGTAGTGGTTTAACCGATTCATCTGAATATACCTGATTTAGCCCAGAAGCTAACTGTCCTGCTGTGATATCACCGCGCCCTACTTTTGCCTGCCACTCTTCTTCCGTTTGCACTTTAAAATATTTTATCGATTTATCCATATCAGGATGCTTAATATTCAAGCGTTTTAGCTCACGCTCAATGACGGCTTTTCCATCAATGACATTCTGTTCATAATCCTGCTGTCTAAACCAGGCTTTAATTTTGGCCCGCGTCCTGTTACTGGCGATATAACCAAGGTTTGGATTTAACCAGTCCCGGCTTGGCCCCGAATTTTTTGATGTTAATATTTCAACCTGCACACCATTTTCGAGTTTCTTTGTTAACGGCACGATCTGACCATTCACTTTTGCACCGCGGCATTTATGACCAACTTCGGTATGAATACTGTAGGCAAAGTCGATTGGAGTCGCGCCTTGTGGTAAATCGATCACTTTTCCATCAGGACTTAACACGAATACCCGGTCAGAAAACAGTTCTGTTTTAAAACTCTCCAGGAGTTCTTCTTCATCATTTTCAGGGGTTTCCAGTAATTTTCTGATCGAGTGAATAGTTTTTTCCAGGACTTCATCCTGCTCGGTACGTTCCTTGTAACGCCAGTGCGCTGCAACACCATATTCAGCAAACTCGTGCATGGCCGACGTTCTGATCTGAATTTCTAGCGCTTTTCCTGCAGGCCCGTATACCGCCGTATGTAAACTCTGGTATCCGTTTTCTTTAGTATTGGCAATATAATCATCAAACTCTTTGGCAATATGATGCCAATGACCATGTATCAGGCCAAGCGCGGTATAACATTCTGTTACCGTGTTGACGGTTACCCTTATTGCACGAACATCAAACAATTCGGTAAATTGTTTGTCTTTATTCGTCATTTTCGACCAGATACTATAAATATGTTTCGGCCTGCCATAAACCGTGGCTTCAATATCGGCACTTTCTAGCAGTGATTTAATTTCCGTGACAACCTGGTTAATATAGGCTTCGCGTTCGCCTCTCTTCTCCTCCAGCATTTTCGCAATACGCTTATATGTTTCAGGTTGTAAATAACGGAAAGATAAATCTTCCAACTCCCATTTTAATTGGCCAATCCCCAAACGATTGGCAATGGGTGAAAAAATTTCCAGTGATTCAGCGGCAATCGCTTTCTGCGTAACTTCATCTGCGTCGGCTAATTCCCTAAGGCGCTGAACCCGGTAGGCCAGCTTGATTAACACGACGCGCACATCATCAACCATCGCGAGTAACATTCTTCTTAAACGCTCTGCCTGCTCATGGCTATCCATCTTATCGGCTTTAAATCCATGGAGCTTTTCAATACCATGAACCATGTGCAGCGTTTCTTCACCAAATTCGTTTTGGATTACCTTGTAAAAATCATCGGTGCGTAAACGACTGTCACTGAGCATACAGACAATAATTGTCGTTTCATCAACACTTAACTGGCTGAGTAATATCGCTACATCCAGGCTACTTGGCAATTCAGACGCCACATCCTGCACGTCCCAGGCATACTGGCAGGCTTTTTCCAGCAGTTCAGAACTTTGATAAAGATGAGATGAATTATTAATGAGCTTCTCTATATATTCTGAGACAGAATATTGAGACGTGATATTTTTCCGCTGTTTTGTGCTTTTCATAACCTGACTTTAAATAGAATCAACATGGGAAAAGATATCCCATGTTAGCATTGTACGCCTTCAGGCTGGTACTGAGATTCTAACATTTATGATTTTTTAAACCATGCCCGCTAAAACGGTGTTTTCAAACATGAATTGCCCGCCTTAATCAACAATGGCAGCCAGCCTCCCGTAAAGTAACGGATAGCAATATGGTGCAGATACACTACACTTACTTCCAGTCATGCCATCACCTGTTTTTTCAACATGTACATTACTTACGAGGATTGAGGTCATGAGACTGTTAATAATGCTATTTCTTCTGACAAGTTTGGTGACACCTTCATTCGCAGCGGCTAAACCGCCATTGCCTGAACCGAAACATATCAAGATCAATGAGCGTATCCATGTCCTGCTCGGACCCGTGGCGTTGCCCAGCAAAGAAAATCGCGGTTATATGGTCAACAGCACTTTCCTGGTTGGCGATAAGGGCGTGATCCTGGTTGATACCGGTTTCAGCAATGAAATCGGGCAGCATATTAAGCGGCAGATAGCAAAAATTACCGACAAACCGGTTACCCATATTATTAACACCCACGACCATGGTGATCACACCCTGGGCAACAACGCCTTCACTGACGCAAAGATTATCAGTTCGAAAAAATGCCAGGCAGTAATGGAAAAATCCGGCTATGAATGGATTGATATCCTGGAAACTATCACTGGTGTCAAGTTTCCAGACACGCGCCCGGTGGTGGCCAACATTGGCTACGCCGAAGGTACACGAACCACGATCACCCTGCAGGGAATAAACCTTGTGTTGTGGGTACCACAGGGCTCACATACCTCCAATGACCTGATGGTACTGTTACCTGACGAGAAGCTATTGATTGCCGGTGACATCCTGGTCAAAGAAATGATCCCCAGTTTTCGCGATGCCTATGTAAGGAACTGGATCGGTACGCTCAAGGAAATTGAACAGACGCCACTAACAACCATTGTTCCTGGCCATGGACCGTTGATGAGTACCGGTGATGTCAAAAAACTGCATAGACTATTGAGTACTCTATATGCCGGTGTCGAGGCCGGTTACAAGCAGGGCCTGATGGATAGTGAAATTCGCAAAACACTGGATTTAACAGAATGGAAAAAACTCAAACATTTTGATGACCTAATGGGAACTAACATTAACCGTACTTACCTGGAAGTTGAGATGGAAAACTTTTAAGAAGACGCACTAAATAATACTCGAAGTGGATCATCAACAAGCTCTGTCGCTTTTTATTCTTCATAAAAAAGACTGACACCAATGATGCCTGGCATGTTTCATCATCTGCATCATGCATTTTTCATCGTGCAAACTGCATGACCCTAACCTGTTATTGATCGCGATAAAAAACCTAAAGCAAACATAACTGCTTAATTAATCGCTGCTTTTTTACAGGTGGCATAACCCTTGCAAAAGTTTTTTTAACAACAAGCAGAGGGAGGTGTGCCATGTTTAAGCTACCTGTTACGCAATGCAACATCATTAAGCATTTACTGTTCTTGTTAATACTTACCAGCATGTCGACTGCACATGCGATTATTCCCAAACATATCTCATCATCACTTCACACAGGTTCAATTATTGAAAACCGTATTAAGGTTAAGGCACCTGATATTGCAGAAAACGGTGCCGTGGTAACGGTATCGGTCGGCAAGGTAATGCTTGATAAACCTGGCATCCATGTCACGGATATCTGGATATTTGATCAATCCCACCCTGATCACATAGCCGCCTTTAAGTTATCACCACGAACAATGGCGACCGGTATCTCAACCCGCATCAAGCTGGCCGGTACCAGTGATGTTTATATCGTGGCAAAGCTGAGTGATGGACGTTTTATATCCGGGCAGAAACGGGTCAAGGTCACCATCGGGGGTTGCGGTGGTGGTGACGCCGGGTATTCGACCAGCTCCCTGTATCGTCGACCCGGGCCGACACCGTTTACTACCCCCATGCCACTCACCTATAACAATGAAAAGTACGGCGAATTTAAAAACAACGGTGTGGTAGTCTGTCAACAGCAACCACTATCAACCTTCAGCATTGATGTTGATACCGGCAGTTACTCCAACGTGCGTCGCTTTATTATCGGTGAAGGCAAACGGCCGGTGGCGGACGCTGTCAGGGTGGAAGAAATGATCAATTACTTCGATTACAGCTATACGCCACCCAAGCAACGTGACGTACCCTTCAGTATCCATACCGAGGTGGGGCCGAACCCGTGGAATAAAGACACCCACCTGTTACACATCGGCCTGAAAGGCTACGAAGAAGAGGCGCGTAATATTCCCGCCTCTAACCTTGTGTTCCTGATGGATGTGTCCGGCTCCATGCATGCCCGCAACAAGCTGCCGTTACTGGTTAACTCCTTAAAACTACTGGCAAAACAAATGCGTGAACAGGACAGCATTGCCATTGTCGTCTATGCCGGGGCATCTGGCGTGGTGTTGCCACCCACTCGCGGTGATCAGCATGACACCATTATTGGCGCGCTGGAAAACCTGCGCGCAGGGGGTTCAACCAACGGAGGTGCCGGGATCCAGCTGGCTTACCGGCTGGCAGAGAAATCCTTCATCAAGGATGGGATTAACCGCGTGATTCTTGCCACCGACGGGGATTTTAACGTCGGGGTGACCAGTCACACGCAACTGGTTGAGATGGTGAAAGAACACAGCAAGCAAGGTATCAACCTGACCACGCTCGGCTTTGGGGGTGGCAACTATAATGAAAGACTCATTGAGCAACTTGCCGATCAGGGTAATGGCAATTATGCCTACATCGACAGTTTTCTCGAGGCCCGTAAAGTTCTTAAGGAACAAATGTCCGGTACGCTCTATACCATCGCGAAAGATGTCAAAATACAGGTGGAGTTTAACCCTGCCACGGTTGCCGAGTATCGTCTTATCGGTTATGAAAACCGCATGTTGCGTGCCGAGGATTTTCGTAATGATAAGGTTGACGCGGGGGATATCGGTGCGGGGCACACTGTCACCGCCATTTATGAACTGACACTTACGGATAGCCAGTTCCGGCATGTACCCAGGCTGCGTTACTCACCAGGTACTGAAACAAGTAATCAATGTGAACTGGCCATTGTTAAACTGCGCTATAAACTACCCGATACCGATCGCAGTACCCGGGTTGAACGTATTATCTCGGCAGACATGCTGAAAAATAATATGCAGGCCATGAGTGCCAGTTATCGTTTCTCTGCCTCGGTCGCGGCGTTTGGCCAGTGGTTACGCAAACACAAGTTGATCGGTAATATTCGTCCTGCTGATATCAGGCGCCTGGCCGAAAGCGCCCGGGAAGCCGACACGAAAGGCTATCGCCAGGAGTTTATTCGCATGGTTGATACGGCAGCGACGCTATAACCCGGCAAACGAGGAATACCAGCATGAAATTGATTACCCGGTTGTTATTACTGTTGATGGTAAACACATTCATACCCGCTGCTGTCATGGCAGAGCCAACCCGGGAGGAGCTGGAAAAATGGTTTAATGATGATAGCCAGTACCCGGAAGAACAGGATAGTAATACCGGCCAACTGGTATTCCTTGCACAACCCCCGGCAAAGCCGGCACCGCATTCCACGCACCAGTTAACCGTCACACCCGCTTCCATCAACACCGGCTGGATCAGCATTGAACAATGTCATAAAAACCTCGATGCCATTGAAGCAGTCGAAGTGGTGTATCGCTATCAGCAGATGCGGAATTTAAAAATACAATCCACGCAACATATTGGTAAAGCCTGGGTAGAAGGACAGTCCATACAACTGACTGACGTGCAAAAAGGCGCCGAGCTTTGCGCTCGGCTTGAAGCGCATGTCTTTTACCAGGATGACAAGGGAAACTACTTCCTGGTCAACGGGCCGTTCCAGCGCCGATTCTTCGATAGCTATTTTCCCATGCACTTATCACTCAGCGTGATCTATCCACACAGGCTGTTGCGGTTTAGCAATGTTCACCCCGCCCGGCAAACGGGGTTTAACGTGACTTCATCGAAAAACAGGATCGATATCGACACCTGGTTCGAAGGCAAACTGGTCATCGGCATTGAGTTTGAAAAGAAACCATAGCAACACAATGCGGGCTGTTGCTGTTTAGTCAACGCATTCACTTGCCACGCAAATGAACAACGGCGAATATCGACTATACTTAAAACGCACACAACACCACGCTGTATAACGTTGTCACTGCTATGAACAGGAAACCGCAATGTCATTAAGCCTGAAATCCGCCGCGTTTAGCCATGCTGCCGAGATCCCTGCACGCTTTACCTGCCAGGGCGACGACATTTCCCCGCCGTTATCGTGGGACAACGTGCCGGAAGACACGCAAAGCCTGGTACTGATCGTCGATGATCCGGATGCCCCCGATCCCAAGGCTCCCAGGATGACATGGGTACACTGGCTGCTATACAACATACCGCCGACAAGCCACGAACTGATCGAAAACATCAGCTCGGCACAGCTGCCAGCCGGGACACGTGAAGGCGTGAATGACTGGAAACGCACCGGTTATGGTGGTCCCTGCCCGCCCATCGGACGGCATCGTTATTTCTTCAAGTTATACGCACTTGATTGTGTGCTGGATGATCTTAACTCGCCCACCAGGTCGCAACTTGAAGTCGCCATGCAAGGTCATGTGCTGGCACAGGCCGAGCTGATGGGCACGTTTCAGAAATAAATAATTACGCACCCGTTTCGCCTTTACGAAACACACGTACCTTCTCGGACCAGGCTTCGAAACCCGTGATGCCTGCAGGTAATTGTTCATGGATACCCAGTACCAGCGCACCACCGGGTCTTAATTGCTGCTGGATGCGTAACATTGTTTCCATTTGCAGGGCATCATCATAGTAGGTACACACGAGGTTGCGACATAGGATTAGATCAAAACAATCTCCCGGTACCGCTTCACGCACATCCTGCTGTAAGCGAACAATATCACCACGGTAAGCCGGTTTAAGACAATACAACTCCCCTTTGATAATAAATGCTTCATCACGCCAGGCGGTTGGGAGGTTTTTCACCGTGGCATACGCGTAACAGGCCTGCTCCATGCGATCGAGTAGCTTCACATTGGCATCCGTGGTAACAATCGCCAGGTTTAGCTCGGGAAACTGTTGCTGGCACTGGAAGTGCCAGGCCAGGTTGACGGTATAAGGCTCTTCACCGGAAGCACTGCCAATGCACCATACCTTGATGGTATCTTTGTTTTGCTGGATAGCGTGTATTGCCAACGCGGGGAGCACTTCACTGGCCAGGAAAGCAAATAGCATTTTGTCGCGATAAAACCGCGATACCGTCACCTGGCAGAGACGATTTAGTGTTATCCATTCTTCTTTATGCGTGGTGAGGTAATCCTGGTACTGCTCGATGTTATCGAGCTGGAGTTCCTTAACGCGTTTTGTTAGTCGTTTACAGACCTGGCCATAGACCCTGCGAAAACCCGGCCACTGCATACGCATTTGTGGCAAGGCCCACTGTAAGAAATGAACACAGGTTTCGTCTTTCATATGACATAAACCATGAATATTTTATTATGCATCCTGAAAAATTATCGAGGCGGTAACAAATAACACGGAAAACATTCATAATTCTATATCAATTTATTCCATACATCTTTTTATACCTGTTTCCGTTAAATCGGTGTTTATACTTTTCTTACATATAGAATTGTAAGCTGTTTGTGATGACTGACTTAACAGTCACTAATTGCGACCAACATAACAGGTAATCATCAGGATACTTAATACATCATGTTGATGACACGACGAATTTTCATTAAGTTTTATAGAAATACATTGGCTTATATATCAAGCCAACGTAATTAATTATTTTTTCCCTGGTCATGTGGAACAGTCACAACGGCATCACATGTGCCGATGTTACCCACTGCATCTACGCTCTGATAAGTAAGCGTGTAATACCGATCCCCTCCATAACCTTTGCGATCAACAAGCATCATGCCATGTGTATCAGCAGTGCCTGTATCAAAATCCTGTACTGCATTGCCCGCATCCCCGGCCGAATCCTGTATATCAACAAGGATGTAATCGGCAGGTCCTGATACCTCGTCGACTGCCGTCACATTGACCGTGATACCCACCATACTTTTATTCGGTGGCCACAATTCATCCGGCAGCGCATCACAGGTCATGACAGGGGGTTCCTTATCAATTAAAACTTCAACCGGTTTTGCATGCGTTTCAGGCGCGCCATTCAAATTCGTAGAATAAAACGAGACCACGTTACGTCCTGATTGGCTTACTGTGAAAGGCATGGTGTAATCCTGGCATGCCCCTACCAGTGCACTTTCGTGTGTACAAAGTGGATCACTATCGGCGTAATAAGTACCGGATACACCGGATTCCTTGATCGGGTTATAGGCTTGCAAGGTTACTTCCACATCCGTATTCACCCAGGTACCAAATTCATAAGGCTGACCGTTTGTTGTAGCGCTTGCCCGGGTCCGCGGTGGATTAGCCCGAACAATTTCTGCATAAATCCGATCACCATAAACACCCTGGCCGGTTCTATCCGGGTGTGCGGTACCGAGATGATCACCCTGCGACACTTCGCTTTCCGGTAACTTCACGACCCAGGCATCACCGATACCATCACCCAGACCAGGTGAAGAACAATAACCATGCGTGCGAAATGCATCGGCGATCCCGCCAACATAGTTCCATCCGTTCCGATCCGCTGCCATTTGTACCGCATTGTTCAGAGGGACAACCATCTCGTTGTACAGAAACTCCCACTCTAAATTATTGATAGATTTTCCTGTACAGAGGAACGACTCTCCGTCACTTGGGAATACCCCATCCTCGTTTCGGGTCGGATCGAAATACTCAGTGATAACAACAACACTGGGAACCTGGTCAGGCGGTATAACAGGATGATTATCTGTCGATGGGCAATCCTGATGCTTGATCGCTGAGGCTGATCCACATCCTGTTTGGATCTGCTCTGCAAAACGATCATAAAGCCCAGGTAATTCAAGCATACTACTTCGCATTCCATTCACAAAGGTGTCATCCTCAGAACAGGTGCCAGGACCCAAACAGGCTGTCACAACGCTACCAAAACCATCATTCACATTGTTTGCACCGGCGGACACCACGAGGACATCAATCCGATCATAGTGCTCACGGATCCAGTTAAGCTGGGTGTCGATCTTGCCCAGGGAAGCATACGCGTATTCAGGTTTAATGACTCTGGGTTCAATAATTTTTTCGTCTTCATCCATCTGGTACTTGTCACCCGCCTGGATGTCTCCCAGACTGGCACCCGAACAGGCAATATGAATGAAGGTCACATTGTTAGTATTGGCAATTCTGTTCGCCGCACGCACTGGTCCTGCCCACGATGAACGATGACATCCCCCCTCGAAACTGCGCTTGATACCCTCTATTATGCCGCCACCACCCTCACCGGGAAGCAAGTAATCGGACAAGATATCATTCCAGTAACCACCATCACCTTTCAAATTCTCGAGGGGTAGCTGGGGACTCCCTTCACCACTGGCCACCGAGTCACCCACCGACACGATCACGAAATCACCTGGGGGTTCTACCACGATCTTGCCGGTAAGTTGAACCGTACCACCGAAAAGACCTGCCGACTCGTAAGTGACCGTGTAATTGTAGGTGCCAGGATGATTGAAAAGGACTGTGCCATACACATCACAATCGTTACGTTTTCCCGCACCGCTACAATTGTAAAGCATCCCCTGCGCCGATCGTAGCTTAGCGCCAGGCGCATAATCGATGATGACATTGTCACGCTTGCCCGCTGCAATGCGACCGTCGATCGAGGCTAACTTGACAAGCCCTGATTCAAACCCGGCCACGGCTCGGACGGTATAGGTTTGATCAGCCACTACTGCCTGGTCATTGGATGCCACCGAAGGGGTAACAGAAGAAGTATCACTACCTCCACCACCACAAGATGACAGGCTCAACAGCAACATGGATAGCAATAAATACCTGTGAAGCAGAACAGACCATTTCATAAGCATATCCTTATTGATAAACCCCATTGAGGGGTACACCCTTAATGTCCTGCCGAGTGATTTTTGAGAAAAAATGATATTGAAGCTTAAGTATAGGGTATGAATGAGCGATCACCATACAGTGATCACTGTATTTATAATTATTAGCATGTTATGTAATTGTAATGTTGTCACATAACAACGTCTTACACGCGAGCAAATATAAGTAGTCCTTATATCTGACATTACAGATGGCTATAAATATTAATTAAGAGACCGAATGACTGCTTTGACTGGGCTTTAGTGAAGAAATGCTGAATGACACTCGAAGAGGTTCTACAGTGCGGCCAGAAGTGGTCATTCAGGTTACATAACACCTAAATAACAGTACCCGGTTTACGTAACCCACTAGTCACTTTCAATTTCTGTGGGAAATATTGAGACCCATTGCCTGACTGATCCACGACCATGAACGTCTCCCACAAAAAATTCAGGCAAGGACCTGGGCCGTTCAGCCAGGGATGCGCCGTAATGGCTTCTGACCCACGCGTCGTTGTAGCCAGCCAGTCTAATTAGCGTCGGAAATACCTGGAAGTGGCCCGTCTTGTCATAGTTCGACACTTGAACCTTCTTAAACCTTTCTAAAATCATAGCATCGTTGGAGAAAACCACCATAGGCACTATACCTTCGAAACGGTTTGCTCTCGGCCTGCAGTGCGTGGCCAAGGTACCGTCATCAACGATATTTTGTCCATGATCACCTGTGTAGATAATGACGAAAGGTTTAAAGTCACCACTTTCGGACAAAAAGCTTTTAAACCAGTCATCAACACTCCAGCGTATTCCATTCATATAAGAATTAAGTGATTTTTCTCGATTATTCATTGGCTCTCCAAGCTCAAGAGCCGGACTGAAATAACCGTACTGCTTGGGATAGCTCCTGTAGTAAGGAAAATGAATGCCATACTTATTAAGCATGATAAAAGTCTTACCCGGTTGCTTGAGAAGTGCGATTAATTTTTCACGCGCCACGCCGTCGCTGTTATAGGCGGCCTTCTGACGAACTCGAATGATTTCGTCTACGAAAGAAGCCTCGTGTACATTCATGAAGTTTTGGTAATTCGCCCATTCCTCAGCACTCTGGGCATCAATGTACACATTGTAAAACCCTGCCCTCCTGGTAAATTGCCAAATCGAAGGTTGCTTCAAGGTCATTTGGTTGTAGTCTGGAATCGCCTCTTTTCTCAGCCCCGTCCTGAGAATGAGGTTGGAATAATGACTACAGTTTGACGATGAAGCGGCTAAACCAAAGTTCACGATCCCAGTTTCCAGGGAGCGCAGATAGGGTGTCGTGTCTTTTGGGTAACCATTGATCCCTAGAATGTCGGCACGGATACTTTCATCGACAACCAGGACAATTTTCTCAACCTGTGTCTCTAAAGAACCTGGGTAAATCACCTTCGATCTTTCACCATCGTAAAGGCGACTCAGACTGACAAATACAAGGATTGACGGCACCCGGAAAAAGGAAGGATATCGATCAACAAAGCCATGACTATATTGCAAACCAATAGTTGTAAATACTAAGGCACTTATTGGAACGAAATAATACTTTCTGGGGAGACTGAATTGTAAAAGGTCTGGCAACCGCTCGACGAAAAGAATAACTGGAATCAGCATTATTAAAAGAGGCAATGCCGCCAGGCCATAATTCTCGACCACTTCCCCAAACCACCATTGAAAGTAACTCACGATAAGGACTGACTGTTGAAAATCAATCGGTGCGTTTGAGATGTTGAAGGAGCCAATATTAAAAAGAAAGAAGAATAAAAAAAGCGGTAATGTTATTTTTCGTATTAGACTGCGTCCACTAAAGAATATCAAGAATACGCCTAACAGGCTCCAGGATAACAAAAGCAATGACAGGAATAGCTCAATTATTCTGCCTTGACGCCACAGAAACTGAAACGGGTAAAAAAAGTCGTGGAACAGGCTAAGTTCCACTAGCAAAAGAAGAGCAACCGAACCTATGGCGATAGCCTTTCTCACGTTTGAATCTGGCATCTTAATTTTTCTGAGTGATATCATCTCGAGTTTTCTTCGTGCAACAATAAAGGTATTTCCAGGTACATCGTTACTTCTTACCTGCTTGTAAACAGTATTTCATCGCCTTCTTTTTCAATAAACTCTATTAAGCAACGCCTTTCATCGGTCTCTTTAAAGATATAAACAACATAATCTCATGTGTATTTTGCATATTCCAGGTTAAAAATGCCACGATTCCAACAACCCTTCCCACTGAATCCAGGAAACCCGTGCAGCATTCCAATGTCACTTCCACTACACAGTAGTCTTAAGCATAAAAAACCCGGTAACACCGGGTATACTTATAGCGCACCAAATGACCGCTATTAGCCAGAAGTGGTCATTCAACGTTCCGGTTCACGCACCGGCTTAGCCGGTCGTGTGCAACCAATTGTTGGACGCATAAAAAAACACAATGTTAATGTAACAAGGATTATTTATCTCTCCGTTTCGCTTCATACATATATCTATCTGCCTCTGTTAGTATTTCCTCTACAGTTCTTTGGGTTCCAAAAAACAAAGAGACTCCGGCGCTAGTCGAACCTTGATAGATAACATCAGAAAACGTGTACTCACTATTTAAAGAGTTTAGAATATTGTTAGAAATAATAGTGGCATTTTTTCTTGCCGAATCTTCTTCAGGGCCAAGATCTTCAAGCAATACGACAAATTCATCTCCACCATATCTTGCTACTGTATCGTATTCTCGAACATGATGATTAATACGGCTCGCTACTTCTACCAGGTACTGATCACCGACCCTATGTCCGTAGTTATCATTAAGGTGTTTAAATCTATCGAGGTCTAAAAATATTACTGCACCATAGGTTTTCTGGCGATTACTCTTTAGCAAAGCACGATTTAATTGCTCCATAAACTGACGTCGATTTGGCAACCCTGTAAGAGGATCAGTAATTGCCGCCTGTAACAACTGCTCTTCCAACTGTTTTCTCTGAGTAATGTCTGTAGAAATACCAAGTATTCCAACGATATCTTTGGAGGTAGAGTCTCGATAAATTGGTGTTTTTACTTCCCAGTATATGGTTTGGCTACCGTCAGGGTTATCTATAAAAACTTCCTCTTGTGTATGTTCTCCTCGTAGTACTTTCTGGTCAATTTCTCTTAGGCGTAAAACTGTATCCGCAGGAAAGAAGTCGCTATCACTTCGTCCAACCAGGTTTTCTTCACTACAACCAAATAACTCAAGAGTTAGTTTATTTGCGTACAAATAATGTGAGTCCTCATCTTTCATGTAAACGTATGCTGGCACATTATCAAGGGCATACCGTAGCTGCTCGACTTGAATTTCCTGGTTACCACTATTATTCTTTGCCATACGCCTTTTCTCTTCTAGGCGGCCTCACAGTTACTATTTAGATGTTGTTTACTGACTGCTTCACTGTAGCACCGCCTTTCATGATGATATTGGTGATTAATACATTTTAAAGACATTGCTAGCGCAACACACCCCCGGGCGGTGAATAGCTATCCAGTACACTAATATAATTAGCACGCTCATAGGCAGCAGGATCAATGGCATGTTGTCGACTGATGCTACCTTTGATTTGTTGTACCGATGAACATTCCTTTTCTTCCAGCCAGTGTTGCAAATGTTGCAGCGTCGTGGTGATATGGGCTGGACCATTTTTCAGTAACACGCTACACATGTGTGCCACGTCGGCACCGGCCAGTAACGCTTTCAATACATCTTCATAACTATGTATGCCACCAGTAATGGCCAGTGAACAGTCCAGTTGATCAGATAAAATTGCGGCCCAGCGGATCCGTAACAACGCTTCGTGTGACGTGGACAGTTCCAGTCGAGGTTCAACATTCAATGTTTCAAGATTGATATCGGGTTGATAGAAACGGTTGAAAATCGCGATACCGTTTGTTCCTGCCTGCTGCAGCCGTTTTGTAAAGGGTACCAGGGCGCTGAACTGCGAAGAGAGCTTCATGGTGATGGGGATGCTGACATGTTCACGCAAGGCTTGCAGTATTTCGACATAACGATCTTCAACCTGCTGGCTTTCTTCTTCGTCATTAACCGCCAGCATGTATACATTTAACTCCAGCGCATCGGCACCCGCTTGCTGCAGGGACGTGCCATTTTCGATCCAGCCACCAGGCGTAACGCCATTAAGGCTGGCAATCACCGGGATCGCCAGGTTTGTTTTAAGTTTATGTAAGTGTTCCAGGTATTCATCCTGGTAACTGGTAAACTCCCCCGGTACCGGGTGAAAACTTTCCGCTTCCCCGTGGCCAATCGATTGCTGGTAAAAGAAACGCTCCAGGTGTTCATTCTCATGGGTTATCTTTTCTTCAAAGAGAGAATGCATCACTAATGCACTGGCTCCTGCATCTTCCAGGGCTTTTGCGTCACTTATATTTTTGCTCAATGGCGAGGCAGACGGAACGATAGGATTTTTCAGTTTAAGACCGAGATATTCCGTAGTTAAGTCGACCATGATTAGCGCTCCGTCTTTGCTTGTTCTTTATTGATTGATGCCAGTTTAGTCCTGCTCGCCGCAACACTCATGTTATCGCTCCAGTCCAGGCTGGCAAGTTGTTGATAGTAATGATAGCGATGATGAACATTTTTTTGTGCCTGCTTAAGAAAACGCTCGGCATCATCGGGATGAGTATGCCATAGCATGTTAAAACGGGTTTCCGTCTGGATATAGTCGCGATACGGAATACTGGGTTCTGCTGAATCCAGGTGCAAAGGGTTTTCTCCTTTTTCAATACGACCAGGATCAAAACGGAACAGTGGCCAGTGCCCACTTTTTACAGCCAGTTCCTGCTGGCGATGATTGTTAGAGAGATCCACACCATGAGCAATACAGGGTGAATAGGCAATGATGATCGACGGACCCGGGTGAGCTTCGGCTTCAAGAAAAGCGCGTAACGTTTGCACATCTTTTGCCCCGTAAGCCACATTTGCCACGTACACGTTGCCATAATCCATCGCCAGCATGCCAAGGTCTTTTTTCTCGGTCGGTTTACCGCCAGAAGAAAACTTGGCCACCGCACCCAGTGGTGTGGCCTTTGAGGTCTGCCCGCCGGTATTGGAATAGACTTCCGTATCCAGTACTAAAATATTGACATCGCGTCCCGATGCCAGCACATGGTCCAGCCCCCCGTAACCAATATCATAAGCCCAACCATCACCCCCGATAATCCAGACACTTTTACGTGCCAGGTTATCGGCCAGTTCATTCAGTAACGTGGCTTGTGGTGTATCCAGTTTAGCCAGTTGCCGTTGCAAATGTTCAATACGCTGGCGTTGTTCAAAGATACCGGCCTCGCTGGATTCATCCGCGCCCAGGATTTCATCAACCAGGCTGGTCTCCAAGCCGGCATCGAGTTGCGGTTTAAGACCCAACAGTAATTCACGCGCCTGTTCACGATGTTTATCAACCGCGACACGCATCCCCAGGCCAAACTCGGCGTTGTCTTCAAACAGGGAATTATTCCAAGCCGGTCCCCGCCCTTCTTTATTGGCTGTCCATGGCGTGGTCGGCAGGTTGCCTCCGTAAATAGAAGAACAACCGGTTGCATTAGCCACCAGCATGCGATCGCCAAACAACTGGGTGGCCAGTCGTATGTAAGGGGTTTCACCACAGCCTACACAGGCACCGGAAAATTCGAACAACGGTTCAAACACCATGGCCCCTTTAATCGTAGTGCTCTTGAGTGCCGTGCGATCATATTCCGGCAGCTGCACAAAGTAATCCCAGTTTTCTTTTTCCTCTTCCAGCAACGGTGGCTGTGCAGTCATGTTCAATGCCTTGTGACTAACATTACTCTTATCGCGGATCGGGCAAATGTCGACACATAATCCACAGCCGGTACAATCTTCCGGGGCAACCTGGTAACTGATATGCATACCCTTGGGAAAACCTTTCCCGAGCATGGCGCGGTGTTTAAAACTGGCCGGGGCATTTTGTAATGTTGATTCATGCACAATCTTGCTGCGGATCGCCGCATGCGGACAAACCAGTGGACACTTGCCACACTGGGTACACAGTTCGGCATCCCATACCGGGATCTCCAGTGCCAGGTTACGTTTTTCATAGGCGGCCGTACCCAGCGGGAACGTGCCATCGGCCGGCAACAAGCTTACCGGAACATCATCACCACGACCGGCAATGATCTCCGCGGTAACCTTGCGTACAAACTCGGGGGCATGATTTGTGGCCACCGGGTGCAAACGTTTCTCGCTACTTACCTGGCCAGGAACAGCCACTTCATGCAAACAGGCCAACGTATCATCAATCGCTTTGAAATTGAGCTCAACAATACGTTTGCCTTTTTTACCATAGGTTTTCTCCACCGCATCCTTGATCGCCGCGATAGCCTCATCGCGTGGCAATATCCCGGAAATCGCGAAGAAACAGGTTTGCATCACCGTGTTAATACGTTTGCCCATGCCGTTGTTGCTGGCAACCGCGTAAGCATCAATGGTGTACAGCTTGATGTGTTTATCAATGATCTGCTGTTGCATGTCCGTGGTCAGGGTGTCCCACACCGCGTCGGGCGCCGCCGACGAATTCAACAGGAACACGGCGCCATCACTGGCTTTGTCCAGCATCGGGTAACGTTCAAGAAACACCGGTTGATGGCAGGCCACAAACTGCGCATCGTTATCGGCGATGAGATAACTGGACCGAATAGCATGAGGACCAAAGCGTAAATGCGAAACAGTAACGGCACCTGATTTTTTCGAGTCATACACAAAATAACCCTGTGCGTGTAAATCCGTGCACTCACCGATGATCTTGATACTGTTCTTGTTGGCACTGACTGTGCCATCACTCCCCAGGCCATAAAACACCGCCTGGAAATTATCCGCGTTGGCATCGGTACGAAACGCCTTGTCCCAGTCCAAACTGGTATGCGTCACATCATCATGAATACCAATGGTGAAATGATTTTTCGGTTTATCTTTTTGCAGTTCATCAAAAATACTTTTGATCATCCCCGGGGTAAATTCCTTGGATGACAAACCATAACGCCCGCCAATGATCACCGGCATACGGGCAAACGGGCTTTCCTCCTGGCCAACTTGCTGGGCAATGGCCGTCACTACGTCTTTATAGAGAGGTTCACCATCAGCACCGGGCTCCTTGGTGCGATCCAGCACGGCAATTTTCGTTACGGTTTCTGGCAACGCCGCTAACAGCGCCTCGCTCGCAAACGGCCTGAACAAACGCACCTTGATCAGCCCGACCTTTTCACCCTGGCGTTGCAGGTAATCCACCGTTTCATGGGCGGCCTCGGCCCCGGAGCCCATCAGCATGATGATACGCTCGGCCTGCGGATCGCCCACGTAATCAAACAATGTGTACTGGCGACCGGTTAACGCGGCAAACTGATCCATGCTCTGCTGCACCAGCGCCGGCATGGCCCGGTAATAAGGATTCACGGTTTCACGTGCCTGGAAAAAAACATCGGGGTTTTGCGAGCTGCCGCGTAACACCGGGTGCGTTGGGGATAAACCACGTTGGCGATGCGCATGGATCATCTCGTCATTCAACATCGCCGCTACCGTTTTTTCATCGATGTGTTCGATTTTGCTCACCTCGTGCGAGGTACGAAAACCATCGAAAAAATGCAATATCGGTACACGCGATTGCAAGCTGGCCACCTGGGCAATCAGGGCCATATCGTGGACTTCCTGGGGACAGTTCGAGGCAAGCATGGCAAAACCGGTCGTGCGGGTGGCCATCACGTCACTGTGATCACCAAAAATAGACAGCGCCTGACAGGCGATTGAGCGGGACGCAATATGAAAAACCGTGGGCGTCAGTTCACCAGCAATCTTGTACATGTTGGGGATCATCAACAACAATCCCTGCGAGGCCGTAAACGTCGTGGTCAGCGCGCCACTTTGCAGGGCACCGTGAATGGCACCGGCCGCACCGCCCTCGCTCTGCATTTCGATCACTTCCGGCACTGTTCCCCAGAGGTTTTTCTGCCCTCGCGACGACCATTCATCAGCCCACTCCCCCATCGGTGAAGCGGGTGTAATCGGGTAGATGGCAATCACTTCGTTGGTCATGTGCGCAATCGTAGCCGCCGCCTGGTTGCCATCAATGGTGACCATGTTAGACACAGTGTCCTCCTGTTGCTTACCTGCCAGAGCCTGGTCCTGATTATATAAGCACGAAATGACGTAATGATGACTTGATCCGGATCAAACCCGGGGGATTGGCTACCCGTCAGGAAGGCAGACGGGGAACAGGCCGCAGGCAAATCACGTTTGAGGAGTCTTAACCAATGCCTGCGGATAACTTATCCATCCTTGAGCACTTAAAATTAAAAGCGAGTTTGTCCCCCGGTTACTGGTCAGACACGATCAAGGTGGAAAGATATACTGTTGAGGATATTGAATGACTGCATTCGGCCAAAAGCGGTCATTCAGATTCTAGTTTTTATATGCGCAATTCGCATACATATCAAGGTCATCTCCCATGATCAGATCGCCTGTTTTTTCATCAATATATGAAGAGAAATTAAAAC
>JARRJY010000010.1:0-24607 GCA_037388705.1 Gammaproteobacteria bacterium | reverse complement strand
TTGGTACCGGCTGATGTCTGGGTCGTGATTTCCTGGATAACGTTCATGGTATCCGAGATATTTGTTGCGGCACGTGCCTGCTGGGATGCTGAGTCGGAAATACTGCCGATCAGGTCCGCCAGGTGCGTTGATACATTTTCAATTGCCTCAAGTGCCTCACCCGCGTTTTGTGCCAGTTGCGCACCGGATACCACTTCCGCGGTACTTGATTCCATCGAGGATACCGCTTCGTTGGTATCAGACTGGATCGCTTTTACCAGTGCCTCGATTTGCCGGGTTGCATCACCGGAACGTTCTGCCAGTCGTTGTACCTCGTCCGCTACCACCGCGAAGCCTCGACCCGCTTCACCGGCCATCGCTGCCTGGATGGCTGCGTTCAATGCCAGGATATTGGTTTGTTCCGCGATGTCGTTGATCAGTTCTACGATATCGCCGATTTCCTGTGAGGATTCACCCAGCCGCTTGATACGTTTTGATGTTTCCTGGATTTGTTCACGCAAGGTATCCATACCATGAATAGTTTTTTGTACCGCCTCAGAACCGCGGTTCGCGATATCTACCGACCGGTTCGCTTCTTCGGCCAGCTCAGCCGCATTATTAGATACTTCCTCGATAGAAACGGCCATTTCGTTAATCGCGGTGGATGCACCAGTAATCTGTTGTGCCTGATGATCAGAAGCTTCGGCAAGATGCATTGCTGTTGCCTGTGATTGTTGTGCCGCTGATGATACCTGCTGGGTAGTACTATTGATTGACGATACCAGGCCACGCAGAGCGTCGATGGTGTAGTTGATAGAATCCGCGATCGCGCCAGTGATGTCTTCTGTTACCGTCGCGGTTACTGTCAGGTCACCATCCGCCAGGTCGCCCATTTCATCCAGCAAGGTAAGGATAGATTCCTGGTTACGCTGGTTGGTTTCTTCAGTATAACGACGTTGCTCTTCTGTTGCAGACAGTCGACGACGAGAGTCACGCACCCACATCAGGGCAATAATGACAATCAACACAAGTACTGCGACACCAAAGGCAAATACCAGTTTTGGTTCTATACGTGCCTCGATCTGCGACTGGTAACTTGTTGACAGGGCGTCAACCTGGTCGAGTAACTTACGAGAAGTGGACAGTACGTCTTCCGCTGATCCTGATACCTGGAACATTTCTGGCGAACGCTCAAGAATACCACCTACCTGGGTACGCAGAGCACGGAACTGCTTGGATACCTGGGTCAGTTTTTCACGTGAGTCCGGGTCGGTAATTCGACGTATACCCATATTACGGTTACCACGTAACATGTCCTCAATGACTCGACCAAACAATGCCGCGTCTCGACCGAAGCGGTCAGCTGCTGTTACCGCTTCCTCACCACCGGCCAGTACACGGTTTACGTTACTTGAGATACGCTGGGTTAACATTAACTGGCGCGTTGCAATGTATACCTGGTCACTGGGGGCACCTTGCTCCGTCATAGTGGCTACAACTTCATCTGATAATGCTAACAGGGTAGGAATCTGTTCATTAATGTTGTTGATGTATTCACGCATGGAAGTAACCACTTCGCGACGCTTGAGGATAGTATTGACGTTACTGTTGTAAGCCTGCCAAGATTTTTTCAGGTTATTGAGGGCACCCATGGTTTCAGGCTGAGTACGACCTTGCTGCCATCTAAGAATATCAGCAAAGGCGTTGCGTTCACGACTCAAGGAATTGAACGCTTCAAGGTCACCCCGGGCTGCCTGCGAAGACAGTTTCGCTATTTCCTGAGAAAGTACGCGCTGGTCACCGATCTTGTTGATGTACTCACGGTCACCGGCTTCCTGTTGTACCGTGATAAAGAAAAATACACCCATTGCAAGTAGCGCTGCTACCAGAAGGATTGTCAGATATACCATCAGTTTACCCGCAGAAAGGGTTCCTGATAAATTTATGCCTTTCAGCTTCATTGTATTACTCCTACCACCACACCAGTTGAATATACAAAAATTTAAAACCTGTCTTTACAAACACATAACTCAACAGGCATTTACTTAACGTTATTTATAATTGTGCTGTACGCATTAACTGCGAGCAGTCACGTTTTTAAATTCTTCACTTTTCGCAAGGTTGCGCATACTGAAGACACCCCAGTGGCGTTCACCTTGTCGATATGCACCTTTTAAAAACTTACCGAGACTGTCCGACACTTCAGGCACTTCATTCACTTTTTCTTCATCAAAAAAATGACGCATACCAAATACTTCATCAACCACCAGGCCAGTACTCATTTCTTCCTGTTGTATTACCAGTACACGACTCTTTCGATCCAATTTTGAAACCTTACCATCTATCACACCTGTAAAATCCATTATTGGTAATAGAATACCGCGCACATTGGCTATACCACGTATCCAGCTTTGCGAACTTGGCACACTGGTCATTGCCGGGTAAGTCAGAATTTCCGCCACTTCATCGATGGCCGATACCAGGTATGTTTCCCCGACTCGAAATCCAATCCCCGACCACGTACGACGAATTTCCATTTGTTGTGGCAAACCCAACGCCTTTTGCTGACTGCGTGTCTCAATATCACGCAGTAGGCTGAATGGATCTTTAAACGTGGTCGTATTCATTGTTTAATTTTTTCTACCTGAACTAACCTGCTAATACCGCGGTTACCTTGTTGATCAGTTCCTGTTCATCTGCCGGTTTTGCAATGTAATCTTTTGCACCCTGACGTAAACCCCATACGCGATCAGTCTCCTGATCTTTAGTGGTTACTATAATAATTGGGATATGTGCTGTTTCAGGATCTTTGGTAATTGCACGAGTTGCCTGGAAACCATTCATACCTGGCATCACCACATCCATAAGAATGCAATCCGGTTTGGTTTCTTTCGCGCGTGCTATACCAGCTTCGGCATTATCCACTGAATCTACCTCGTGCCCGTTATTCTCAAGCATGGTTTTCAGCACATGCACTTCTGTTGGTGAATCATCAACTATTAAAACGCGAGCCATGAATGTCTCCTTCTCTCTTGTACCTATTTTGTCGTTTTAAATTTTTATAATTTGCTTACGACAAAGTTAATTATTCAAAACGTGTTTTTTTATCGCACTTAACAATTCTTCTTTGGTGAATGGTTTAGTGAGATATTGTTCTGAGCCCACAATGCGGCCTTTGGCCCGGTCAAACAAACCATCTTTACTCGATAGCATGATCACCGGTGTATTTTTGAATACCTTGTTATTTTTAATTAAGGCTGTGGTCTGATAACCATCGAGGCGTGGCATCATAATATCGACAAAAATGATATCCGGTTTATTATCTGCAATTTTAGACAGGGCTTCAAAACCATCTGTTGCAGTAATAACGTCACAACCTACTTTTTTTAATAATGTTTCGGCAGTACGGCGAATAGTCTTACTATCATCAATCACCATTACCTTCATGCCTTCGTAGCTATCTGTCATTGCTTTCTCGGCTAACATCACTATCTGATTCCATCTTTATTTTGGATTCTGGACACCAAAAAATTATTAACAGGGTCTGAAACCCCATTATTTAATAATAACTTTAAGAGTAACCCATAAGCCCCCATTTTTAAAGGATATTTTATATTCATCTAATGTCAAGCTGTCACTAATGAGTTACTCGGCCAATTTTACTCAATAAACCTTTATCTGTTCACCAACATATACTAATAAAGTCTTAGTTACTGAGCCAAAAAACCTGCTTTTCCCTGCTCAGTACGTTAGTGTTAATATTTCATTATATTTAGTATCTACCTCAGTTACAGGAACCTGAGCCCTATGAGCGTTGAACATCTGCATATGGTGCCGCATTTAACCACAGCCCTTTCAGGGCCTTTGCGTCATATAGAGTCCCATTTGTTGACTCACCAGGCAGAAATCGAATCGTGGTTTCGAAAACAATGGCTACAAACACCAGCCCCATTTTATGCCTCTGTTGACTTACGTAATGCAGGCTTCAAGCTCGCTCCTGTCGATACCAACCTCTTTCCAGCTGGCTTCAATAACCTTAACCCTGCTTTCATCCCTTTGTGTATCCAGGCTGCCCAATCATCAATTGAGAGGGTCTGTCCGGACGTTATAAAAGTTGTACTCATCCCTGAAAGCCACACCCGAAACCTGTTTTACCTGGAAAGTGTAGCCACCTTGCAGGAAATAATTTCCAAAGCAGGCTTTGAAGTACGTATCGGCTCTTTGATTCCTGATCTTGAGAAAAATCATACCATCGCCCTGCCGTCAGGGCGTGAACTTGTCATGGATCCTGTCGAACGCAGTGGAAATCGCGTCCATATTGATGATTTCGATCCTTGTTTAGTCTTATTAAACAATGACTTATCCTCAGGTACGCCGGAAATCCTGGAAAATCTGGAACAAATGATCATTCCACCGCTGAATCTTGGTTGGGGAAGCCGCCTGAAATCGGAACATTTTACCCAGTACCAGAAAGTTGCCGAAGAATTTTCCAGGCTGGTAGAAATCGATGCATGGCTGATTAACCCACTTTTCAGAAATTGCGGTGAAATTAACTTCATGAAACGCGAAGGTGAAAACTGCCTGGTAAAAAATGTTACCCGCCTGCTGGAAGATATTCAGAAAAAATATGACGAATACAATATCGACCAGGATCCCTATGTCATCGTTAAATCGGATGCCGGTACATATGGCATGGGAATAATGACAGTTCATAGTGCAGAAGAGATTGTTGAACTTAACAGAAAACAGCGCACCAAGATGTCTGCCAGTAAAGGGGGGCAAAATGTATCAAGAGTGATTATGCAAGAAGGTGTTTATACTTTTGAGACATGGGGAGATGAACAGGCTGTTGCTGAACCGGTTGTTTACATGCTGGATCACTTTGTCGTTGGTGGTTTTTACCGGGTGCATACTGAACGTGGCACAAATGAAAATCTCAATGCCCCGGGCATGCACTTTGAGCCGCTGGCGTTTGCTGAAACCTGTAATGCCCCGGATAACAATATGTCACCTGATGCAAACCCTAACCGCTTTTATGCTTATGGTGTGATCGCACGTCTGGCGCTATTAGCGGCCGCCCGTGAATACGCTTTTCATCAATAAACTACAAAGAATGACAATTAAACTTGGCGTGATTATGGATCCCATCGGATCCATTAATTTTAAAAAAGATTCCACCCTGGCCATGTTGCTGGAAGCACAGCAACGTGGTTATGACCTTTTTTATATGGCACAAAATGATTTATTCCTGTCAGAACAGAAAGTCAAAGCACTTACCAGTAAATTATCCGTCGCTAACAATCCTGAAAACTGGTTTAGCCTGTCAGATCCCCAAACCATAAACCTGTCAGAGCTGGATGTGATCCTGATGCGCAAGGATCCACCGTTTGATATGAATTATATCTTTACGACTTACTTACTGGAGCTGGCTGAAGCCGAAGGTACCTTAGTCGTCAATAACCCTCAAAGCCTGCGTGATGCTAATGAAAAACTATACACTGCGTGGTTTCCTCAATGCACAGTACCAACAACTGTTAGTTCGCAACCCGCCCAACTGCGTGATTTTATCGAGCAACAAAAAGATGTCATTTTAAAACCGCTGGATAGTATGGGTGGCAGTTCTATCTTTCATGTAAAACAGGGTGATGCCAATACCAATGTGATTATTGAAACCCTGACAAATAACTTTACCAAGCCCATCATGGCACAACGCTTTATACCGGAAATTTCCCTTGGTGATAAACGCATACTAATTATTGATGGTAAACCTGTTCCTTATGCCTTAGCACGTATTCCATCTGCAACTGATCATCGCGCCAACCTTGCAGCAGGTGGAACCGGAAAAGGTATTGAACTTTCAGAGCGTGACTACTGGATCTGTGAACAGCTGGCACCAACCTTAAAAGATAAAGGTTTAATCTTCGTTGGTATTGATGTTATTGGTGACTACCTCACCGAGGTAAACGTTACCAGTCCAACCTGTATTCGTGAACTGGATGATCAATTTAATATCAATATCAGTGCGACATTAATGGACTGTATTGAACAAAAATTACAATAATATTTTAAGAGATATGAAAAAGTTTTTTGTTGTTTTCCTCGTTGCTATTCTTCTTGGTGGCTGCACACCAAAACCACAGGAATACAGGGATACTCTGTTCGTCTTTGGCACTGTTGTTAACATAACTTTATGGGGTGTTGAAAAAACAAAAGCCGAACAGGCCATTAAAGATATTGAAAAGGATTTAAAATATCTGCACGTGGTCTGGCATCCATGGCGTTTTGGTGCCATGAGCCGTACCAATGAATTACTGGCGTACCAGGAATGGTTTTCCGCTAACCCTTCTGTCCTGCCAGTCATCAATAAATCCAAAAAACTTTATAAACTCAGTGATGGATTATTTAACCCGGCCATTGGTCAACTGATTGGCATGTGGAGCTTTCATCACGATGAAATTCTTGACGGTCCTGCTCCGGATGAAAAAAAGATAGAGGCTTTTATCAATGATCTACCAACAATGGATCATGTAGAAGTCGATAACTTCCGTATACGTAGCACGCACCCTAAAGTTAAACTTGATATGGGTGCTATTGCCAAAGGGATGGCAGTAGAACGTGTCATTGACTATCTACGGCAGGCTGGTATTAAAAATGCCATTGTTAATGCTGGTGGTGATCTTAAAGCCATTGGTAACCATGGAGATCGCGCATGGTCAGTCGGTATTCGTCACCCTCGCAAGGACGGCATACTTGCCGGTCTT
Organism: Gammaproteobacteria bacterium; assembly: GCA_037388705.1. Lineage (GTDB taxonomy): Bacteria > Pseudomonadota > Gammaproteobacteria > UBA6429 > Thiohalophilaceae > JARRJY01. Next base: position 17,867 of record JARRJY010000010.1, on the reverse strand, counting down.
GAAGTTCATGATAACGAAAGCGTTTTCACCTCCGGTGACTATGAACGCAATTTTGTAGATGAGAAGGGCAAGATACGTCACCATATCCTGGACCCACGCACCGGTTATCCGGCCAAGGGCACGCAGTCGGTCACCGTGATTCACTCTGATGCTGGCTTGGCAGATGCTGCCGCGACTGCCCTGTTCATAGCCGGTCCATCTCAATGGCTGAAAATTGCAAAACAAATGGGTATTCAACAAGCCATGTTAATTGATGAACATGGCAAGGTATTAATGACTCCGGCCATGGCTAAACGTATTCAATTTGAAATTGAACCCGAGCAAAAAGAAATAGTTGCACTGCCATGACTTTAGCAGATCGATTGCTCTATTTGTCGACGTTAATCGCCTTACCTTTTGTTTATCTCTATTTCTGGCAGCCTGTGCAAAATGCCAGGTATGCCGATATTCATGTTGAAGGTCACCATCAAAAACGTATTTCCCTGAACAAGAACCAGGTTCTGCATGTGCATGGCAACCAGGGAGACAGCATCATTGAGATCAACAACGGCAAGATTCGGTTTAAAGATTCACCGTGCACCTCTAAACGCTGCGTACTAAGTGGCTGGTTACAACATAGTGGAGAGTTCGCAGCCTGCCTGCCCAACAGGATCAGTATTGCCCTGTTAAATCATGCTGATACAAACCGTTATGATAGCATTAACTTCTAAACTCATGAAAAATGATAAAGAGCTGCAGATGCAAATCCAGACTAACCGCGATGATCATCGTATTGCCTGGTTAGCCGCACTGGCAATTACCATCCATCTGCTAGAAAGTGTCATTCCCAGCCCGGTACCTGGCCTGAAACCGGGGCTTGCCAACATCATCACCATTATTGTTTTGTGCCGGTTTGGAATCAGTATTGCGGTGTGGGTAAACCTGTTACGCGTAATCGTAGGAAGTTTAATCCTTGGGACCTTTTTGTCTCCCACATTTATTCTGAGCCTGTCAGGTGCAATAAGTAGTTTGCTTGTGCTGGCACTGGCTTCCTGGATATCAAAACATAGCTTTGTTCATTTCAGTGCCATGGGTTACAGCCTGCTTGCTGCCATGGCACACATTACCGGCCAGTTCGTGATTGCATACCTGTTATTGATCCCGCACCCGGCCATGTGGAAGTTATTCCCGGTTTTGTTAAGCTTTGCAGTTTTATTGGGAACTGTTAACGGTATAATCAGTCAAAATATCCTGAAAAGGATCTTATGACCCAAAGTAGTCTATGAACAGCGTAGTGCAACACCCTACAAGCGTCGTCACACAATCAGATCGTTTTAGTCTGACCGTCTTTTTAGCCCTGGCGTTTCATGCCGTGGTTATTCTTGGAATTACCTTCGATCTCTTTGACCCGGAAGCAAGCGCCCTGAATACCATGGAAGTGACCCTGGTTCATAACAAATCAGATGATGCCCCGGAAGATGCCGATTACCTGGCCCAGGCCAATCAAAAAGGTGGTGGCAATATCAAGGAAAAAGTGCGCGATAGTAGTCCTTTTTCCAACCCGGTACCTACTAGTGAAAAAGGATTTGCGCCACATAGTCGACTGGACTTTTCACCACCTGTTCAGGATAGCAAGCCACAGGAAGAGTTTATGACCGTGGAGCGGGCTAAAAAGAAAACGCGGAGCAAACCACTAGAAGAACCCTTACCGGTAGAAAAGAAAACAGTTACCGCGGCACAGTTGTTTGAACGCAGTCAGCAAATTGCCCGCATGGCGGCAGAACTCAAGGAATTAAAACAGGCCTACCAGCAAGCCCCGTACCATACATATATGACAGGTGCCAACGCACGAGAGTATCGTTTTGCCAGTTACCTGGATGCCTGGCGCGCCAAAGTGGAAAAGTACGGCAATATTAATTATCCCTCTGAGGCCATTTATCGCAATCTTAATGGTCGACTGTTACTGGACGTCGCTATTAATGCCGACGGTAGCGTTCATTCGGTAAAAGTCCTACGAACATCAGGGCACAGGGTACTGGACGAAGCTGCCAAGCGCATTGTCCGCGGTGCCGCCCCCTATCCACCGCTTACCAAGGATATTTTACAGGACACTCACATCCTGCATATTCCACGGGTATGGACATTTAAAAGTGGTAGTGGACTGACCACGTCACTACAATAATCGCGAAAAATAAATACTTGCCAGTAACGGCAAGCTACCCAATACTTAAAGCTATGGCTAACAGCTATCTCAATAACCAATTTCTGATCGCCATGCCGGCACTGATTGATCCCAATTTCTCTCACACGGTGACCTATATCTGTGATCACACACCACAGGGTGCAATGGGTATTATTCTCAATCGCCCAACTGAACTGATATTCGCGGATTTGCTGGAACAACTGGGTATTGAAGCAGCCGATGATGACCTGGCAAATATTCCCGTTTACCACGGTGGCCCGGTACAAGTAGAGCGCGGTTTTGTCATACACAAACCCCTGGGAGACTGGGACAGTACGCTGGCCATGACAAATGATATCGGCCTGACCATGTCGCAGGACATTATTGAAGCCATTGCCCATGGCGTGGGGCCTCAAAAATATCATGTAGCCCTGGGTTATGCAGGCTGGGGAGAAGGACAACTGGAAGAAGAAATCCTTTCCAATGCCTGGCTCACCGGACCATCTGATGAAGTCATCGTGTTTGACGAACCGGTTGAACGCCGTTGGCAGGCTGCGGCCAACGCCCTGGGTATTGAACTTAACCTGTTATCACCGGATGTGGGACACGCCTGATCATTCATGAATGAAGCAAAATCAACGGAACGCACCCTGTTTGGTTTCGATTTCAGTAAAAACAGGATAGGCATCGCCGTCGGCCAGGAACTGACGGGTACCGTAACCCCCCTTACCACGTTGCACCAAAAAAACCATAAACCTGACTGGGATGGCATCACGCAACTCATCGAAGAATGGCAGCCGGATCTTTGCGTTGTCGGACTCCCGTTAACTGAAGATGGCAAGGAACAGGATGCCTCGCAAGCAGCGCGGCGCTTTGCCAACCAGCTAAGCGGCCGCTACCACCTGCCGGTAGAGCTTACTGATGAACGTTTCACTACCCGTGAAGCACAATTACAGATACAGGCCTCTTCAATGTCAAAAAAGGACAGACAAAACAAGGCAAATATTGATAAAATCGCTGCTCAGCTGATACTTCAAAGTTGGCTAGAACATCAACAATAAACGCCGCACTGAATTGAATTGAGCTGACATTTTCAACAGTGCGCAGGTAACCAGAACGCATGAGCGAAGAGCGCAACGTAAAACAACTGCTGGACGACATGTCCACCGACCTGCGTTCCCTGCTTTCTTCCCGAAACATTGATAACCCGGTAATGATAGGTATTCATACCGGTGGTGTATGGGTAGCCGAAGCGCTGCACAATATGCTGAACATTAAAGAGCCACTGGGCACGCTGAATATCACCTTTTATCGTGATGACTTCACTCGCATCGGTATTCATCCCCAGGTACAGCCTTCCAATCTGCCATTTGATATCGATGACCGTCATGTCATCCTGGTGGATGACGTGCTACATACCGGTCGTACCATCCGCGCTGCGCTCAACGAGATTTTTGACTATGGTCGCCCGGCATCCGTCATTCTGACCGTCCTGGTTGAAAGAGATGGCAACGAACTGCCTATTACTGCTGATGTCACCGGTGAACATGTGAATTTATCAGCTAACCAGAACATTAAACTGGTTGGTGGTCCGGATAATCTTGAGCTGGTTACGCAGGAGAGTGCATGAAGCAGCAGGATGTTCAGTTCGATAACGATGGCCAGCTACGCCATTTCCTGACCATTGAAGGACTTAAGCGTCCTATCCTGACCGATATCCTGGATACTGCTGAAAATTTTGCCACTGTTGGTAGCCAAAACGTTAAGAAAGTCCCCCTGTTGCGCGGTAAAACCATCGTTAACCTGTTCTTTGAAGCCAGTACCCGCACCCGTACCACGTTTGAACTGGCTGCTAAACGACTCTCGGCTGACGTGTTAAACATCAATATCAATGCTTCTGCCACCAGCAAGGGGGAAAGCCTGCTGGACATGCTTCATAACCTGGAAGCCATGCATTGCGATATGTTTATCGTGCGTCACTCGCGCAGTGGTGCGGCACACTTTATCGCCCAGCACGTGGCACCACATATCAGCGTGATTAACGCCGGTGATGGTCGCCATGCCCACCCTACCCAGGCAATGCTGGATGCATTTACTATTCGCAAACACAAACCGGACTTCACGGCCTTGAGGGTTGCCATCGTTGGTGACATCATGCATTCACGCGTCGCTCGTTCGCAAATTCATGCCCTGAATTCTCTTGGTGTTCCGGAAGTACGCGTCATTGGCCCTCACACTCTGATGCCCCCGGAAGCATCTCACCTCGGGGTACATGTTTACCATGATATGGAACAAGGCCTGCGGGATGTCGATGTCGTCATCATGCTGCGCCTGCAACGAGAACGTATGACCGGTGCCCTGCTACCCAGCGAACATGAATATTTCCAGCGTTATGGTTTAACCGAAGACAAGCTGGCACTGGCCAAACCGGATGCCATAGTGATGCACCCGGGTCCAATAAACCGTGGCGTGGAAATCAGTTCGAGTGTTGCAGATGGTCCGCAATCCGTTATCCTCGAGCAGGTTACCAATGGCCTGGCAGTACGTATGGCCATTATGTCCATGGTACTGGGACGAAGTCCTGGCAGTGACGATCAGGAGCGTAAGGCATGAATATCCTGATAAAAAGCGGCCACCTGATTGATCCGAAAAACGATGTTGACGGTATTCATGACATATATATCAGTGACGGCCAAATTGCTGCAATAGGCAAGTCTCCAAAAGGTTTCATGGCTGAACAAACCATTGACGCTAATGGTAAAACCGTCATACCCGGCATTGTGGACCTCAGTGCACGCTTAAGAGAACCGGGCCATGAACACAAGGGCACCATTGCCTCGGAAACCCGTGCGGCTGCAGCTAGCGGCATTACCACGCTGTGTGTACCACCCGATACCGACCCGATCATTGATAACCCGGCTGTCGCTGAGCTCATCCAGCGTCGTGCTGAAGAAGCCGGCTTTGCCCATGTCGTCACCCTGGGCGCATTGACTATGGGCCTTGCTGGTGAACAGCTCAGTGAAATGGCTGAGCTGTACCACGAGGGAGGCTGTATCGGCGTCAGTAACGGCACACGTTACATCAATAATACGCTCATCATGCGCCGCGCCATGGAATATGCCGCCAGTTGTGGCCTGACCGTTTTCATTACCCCGGAAGAACACAGCCTGGTCAATGCTGGCGTGGCTCATGAAGGCAGTGTCAGCACCCGCTTAGGTTTACCCGCTATTCCTGAAGCAGCCGAGACCGTGGCCGTTGCCAGGGAACTCATGCTGGTCGAACAAACCGGGGTACGTGCCCACTTCTGTCGCTTATCTACCGGGCGAGCCATTAACATGATTGCCCGTGCCCAACACGATGGCTTGCCGATCACCGCAGATGTTGCCGCCCATCAACTTCATTTAACGGAAATGGACCTGGGCTACTTCAATAGCCAGTGCCACTTACGTCCGCCATTACGCACCCAGCGGGACCTGGAATGCCTGCAGCACGGTTTACAGACCGGGAATATCACCGCGGTGTGTTCTGATCACCAGCCGCATGATGCCGATGCCAAGCTGGCGCCATTTTCTGAAACAGAACCCGGTATGTCTGCACTGGAAACGTTATTACCACTAACATTAAGAATGGCCGATGAGGGCTTGTTGACCCCGATTGAAGTTGTCTCTCGTTTAACTCAGCACCCGGCTGAAATCCTTGGTCTGGATAAAGGTCATCTTGGCATCGGTGCAGCAGCTGATATCTGTATATTTGATCCTGAGCAGTACTGGGTAGTTGATGCGGAAAAACTGGTCAGCCAGGGCAAGAACACCCCGTTACATGGTTGGGAACTGAAAGGCAGGGTGACCCATACCCTGCTTAATGGCAAAACCGTATTTAGTCTTGAGTCATAAACTCAACAACGCAAGTAACAAAAGCATGAAAACACATCGAAACACGATACTGGTTGAAGAGTCAGAAATTCTTGAACACTCACATCATGGCGGTGATCAACATATTATGCGTGTCTATGCACCAAAGATTGCCGAGCGTGCCCAGGCAGGCAGCTTTGCACATATCACCTGTCACCCGTTACGTCCCATGCGCCGCCCCATTTCCATCATGCGTGTCGATAAAAATCATGGTCACGTGGATTTCCTCTATAAAGCGTTTGGTGAAGGTACCGCCCTGCTCGCAGAGCGTGAAGTAGGCGAATATATCAACATCATGGGACCAATTGGTAAGCCGTTTGAATTACATCCTGAACGTTCCCGTCCATTACTCATTGGCGGCGGTGTCGGTATGCCGCCCATGGTGTTCCTGGCTGATGCCTTGCGCACTGCAAAAGAAGAATATTCACCGTTTGTCATCCTGGGCTCAGAAGTGCCCTTCCCCTTTAAATCACAACCTTCTGAATTCATGGTACCCGGTATACCGGATGATGTAATTGCCACCATGCCGTTACTGGAAGACTGGAACATCGCCACGCGTTTAACCAGTACCCAGGGTTATCCCGGTTGTTACGATGGTTACGTTACCGATCTTGCGCGCTTATGGTTAGATGCCTTGAGTCCCGAACAATTACAGCAAGTGGAAATTTATTCCTGTGGTCCTCATCCCATGCTGGAAGCCGTCGCCCAACTGGCAAAAGAGTATGATCTCCCCTGCCAGGTTTCGCTGGAAGAATTCATGGCCTGCGCGGTGGGCGGTTGCGCCGGTTGTGTAGTCAAAGTGGAAACCGATCAAGGCCCGGCAATGAAGAGAGTCTGTGTGGATGGGCCTGTGTTTAACGCCTATCAAGTATTTAATTAATACCCAACGGTTAAGAGAAGTAGTTAAATGAAAAAGCTTGTTATCCTTACCTTTACCAGTTTGTTTATTATTGCCTGCACACCTGAAGTCGGCAGCAAGGAATGGTGTGAATCGTTAAAAGAAAAATCCAGCAATGACTGGACTATTCAGGAAACGAAAGATTACGCGAAACACTGTATGTTTAAATCAAATTAGCTGGAAAATACCAGGAATTAAAAAATGGGGGCTTGGCCCCCATTTTTATTTTACCTGCATATTTCTTAAAACTTGTTATCGGTTTCCTCGATGGTAATCCCATCCAGTGATGATGACATTTCATCAGCATCGGCACCTTTCGATTCACCCAGTTTGATCATCAGGCGAAGTTCGTTGGCCGAATCCGCGTGGTTTATGGCATCTTCATAGGTAATGGAGCCGGCTTTATAGAGATCATACAGTGCCTGATCGAAGGTTTGCATACCAGTTTGGCGAGACTTGGCCATGATTTCTTTCATCTTGTGAATTTCACCTTTACGGATCAGATCAGACATCAGAGGCGTGTTGATCATGATCTCGGCACATAACATGCGACCTGTGCCATCGGGTGTCGGTATCAGTTGCTGTGCAATGAATGACTTGGTATTTAACGATAAATCCATTAACAACTGGTCACGACGATCTTCCGGGAAAAAGTTGATGATACGGTCCATGGCCTGGTTAGCGTTATTGGCGTGCAGGGTGGCCAGGCACAGGTGACCGGTTTCTGCGAAAGCAATCGCGTGATCCATGGTTTCGCGGGTACGAATCTCACCAATCAGGATGACATCCGGTGCCTGACGCAGGGTATTTTTCAGGGCAACTTCAAAGCTTTCAGTATCAAGCCCAACTTCACGTTGCGTCACGATACAGCCACCATGGTTATGAATAAATTCAATCGGATCCTCGATGGTAATGATATGGCCGGTACTGTTTTTATTACGGTAACCAATCATTGCCGCCAGTGAACTGGATTTACCAGAACCGGTAGCACCCACGAAGATGATCAGGCCACGCTTGGTCATGGAGAGATCTTTCAGAATAGGTGGCAGGTTCAGATCTTCGAAGGTGGGGATATTCACTTCGATTTTACGCAGTACCATGCCGGCATGGTTGCGTTGCTGGAAAGCACTGACACGAAAACGCCCTATACCCGAGGCAGAAATAGCGAAGTTACATTCATGGTGTGTTTCAAATTCTTCGCGCTGCGCCGGCGACATAATACTAATTACAATCTCGCGCGCCTGGCTCGGTGTTAAAGTTGCCTGTGTTACAGGTGTGATCTTGCCGTTTATTTTCATGCTGGGTGCCACACCGGCGGTGATAAATAAATCCGAGCCGTTTTTGTGCACCATTAATTTAAGTAAAGCATCAAAATCCATGTGTAAATATTCCGCTATAAACCAGAGTTATAATTTTAATTGAAAGCATCTTTATTGGCTGCCTTGACACGCGCTTCCTGTTTACTAACGATCCCACGCGCCACCATATCTTCGAGATTCTGATCCAGGGTCTGCATACCAATTGACTGTCCAGTCTGAATTGCCGAGTACATTTGCGCCACCTTATCCTCACGGATAAGATTTCGTATTGCCGGTGTACCGATCATGATTTCGTGGGCTGCGACTCGACCACCACCAATTTTCTTCATCAGTGTTTGTGAAATAACCGCACGCAGTGATTCTGATAACATGGAACGTACCATGTCTTTCTCAGCTGCTGGGAAAACATCGATAATACGGTCAATGGTTTTTGCCGCAGAACTGGTATGCAAGGTACCAAATACCAGGTGTCCGGTTTCTGCCGCACTCAGTGCCAGTCGAATGGTTTCCAGGTCACGCATCTCACCTACCAGGATGATATCCGGATCTTCACGCAGTGCTGAGCGCAGTGCCTCGGCAAAGCCCAGCGTATCACGATGTACCTCACGCTGGTTAACCAGGCATTTCTTACTCTCGTGTACAAATTCGATAGGGTCTTCAATGGTCAGAATATGACCATACTCATTATCATTCTTGTAATCCATCATCGCTGCCAGCGTGGTGGACTTACCTGAACCGGTTGGCCCGGTAACCAGCACGATACCACGAGGTACATCTGAAATTTCTTTGAATACCGGAGGACAATTCAGCTCTTCCAGTGTCAGTATTTTTGAGGGAATGGTACGGAAAACAGCACCGGCACCACGGTTATGGTTAAAGGCGTTTACACGAAAACGTGCCAGCTCGGGGATTTCAAACGAAAAATCCGTTTCCCAGAATTCTTCAAAATCCTTACGTTGCTTGTCATTCATGATGTCGTACACCAGCGAGTGCACGGTCTTGTGTTCAAGCGGTGGTACATTGATGCGACGAACATCACCGTCAACACGAATCATTGGCGGCAAGCCAGCCGACAAGTGTAAATCCGAAGCGTTATTTTTTACGCTGAATGCGAGTAATTCAGTAATATCCATAGGTGATAGTATTCCAGCCAGATTAGATCGTTTTGTTATTCTCGGGTTATTCCAACCACACGTAGGTTATCGGTAACTTCCTGTATTTTCTAAAGTACAATTCACGTAAAATTTTAGCAACATGAAAGCCGTCACATTGAGTATTCAACAACGATTACAGGCCGTCCAGCAGCAAATTTTCCAGGCGGAAAAACGCTTCGGGCGTGAGGCCGGTTCAGTTCATCTGCTGGCAGTGAGCAAAACTCGCCCCGCAGAGGACATTCTCGCGGTTTACCAGACAGGACAAACAGCTTTTGGAGAAAACTACCTGCAGGAAGCACTAGAAAAAATCCGGCAACTGGCTGATTATGATATCCATTGGCATTTCATTGGCCCTATCCAGTCCAATAAAACGAAGGATATTGCCCGTCACTTTGCCTGGGTGCATAGCATTGACAGGCTGAAAATCGCGCGCCGCCTCAGTGAGCAGCGCCCGGCAGAACTCCCTCCTTTACGTGTTTGCATCCAGGTAAATATTGATAAGGAAGCCAGTAAATCTGGTGTTTCCCCTGGGGGAGTTCTACCACTGGCAAAGGAAATACAGAAACTGCCCAATCTGCAGTTAAAAGGGTTAATGGCCATCCCAACTGCAACCACCGATTTTACCTCCCAACGTGATGCTTTTGCTCGAGTCAGAACAATTTATGAGCAACTACAGCAAACAGGTATTAGCGTGGATACGTTATCCATGGGAATGACCAATGACCTGGAAGCCGCAATTGCCGAAGGTTCAACCATGGTCAGGATTGGCACTGCTATTTTTGGACCACGCCAGTATAAAAAGCCTGCTGACTAGGCAATGCTTGTCACCTGTATCACTAATCCGGTAACGTAAGCGTTATGCTAAATATGAATATTGGTTTTATTGGCGGCGGTAACATGGCCCGCAGCCTTATCGGCGGACTGGCCAACAGCGGAGTCAGTCCAACATCTCTCTATGTTTCAGATGTCAACGCTGAATCACTGCAGAAACTTCACAGTGATTTTGGCATTCACGCCTGTAGCTCCAACCAGGAGCTGGTAGATAACTGTGACATTATCGTGCTGGCCGTTAAACCCCAGGTAATGAAGGATGTAGTTTCTGCAGTCTCCATTGGAGCAGATAAAAAACCACTCCTCATTACCATTGCTGCAGGTATCAGGGCTGAATCTATTCAGGGATGGGTAGGACACGATATTGCTATCGTACGTGCCATGCCAAACACGCCGGCACTGGTACAAACCGGCGCCACTGCCCTGTATGCAAATAATTATTGTAGCGATGAACAAAAACAATCTGCCGAGTCGATTTTACGTGCCGTGGGACTTGCCTTGTGGGTTGATAAAGAATCACAAATGGATGCCGTAACTGCCCTGTCCGGTAGTGGCCCGGCATACATATTTCTGGTCATGGAAGCCATGGAACAGGCAGGCATTGAACTGGGGCTGACAGCTGAAAATGCCAGGTTACTGGCTATCCAGACTGCCTTTGGTGCCGCCAGGCTGGCACTGGAAATCGAAGAGGCTCCGGCAACTTTACGCGAACGCGTTACCTCACCCGGTGGTACCACTGAGCAGGCATTACGGGTGTTTGCCGAGTCAGAGTTAAAAGCCATTTTCAGCAAGGCCATGACAGCCGCTCGTGACCGTGCCATTGAGCTGGCTGATGAGCTGGGAAAATAATCAAGTAAAGGATGTGTCCAAGGAATAAATCATGAACTATGTAAGCAATGCTGGCGTATTTCTGGTGCAGACCCTGTTTGGGCTCTACCTGTTGGTAATAATGTTGCGGTTATTACTGCAGATAGTTCGGGCAGACTTTTATAACCCGCTGTCACAATTCCTGGTTAAAGTAACCAATCCACCGCTAAAACCTTTGCGTCGTTTTATTCCCGGTGTAGCCGGTATCGATATGGCATCTGTGGTGTTACTGCTGGTACTCAAAATAATCGAAATACTGCTGCTGGGTGTTTTCCCACGTTATCCTTCTACTGAACTGCTTGGGTTACCGATTCTGGCCATAGCAGAACTGATTGCACTGATGGTGAACGTGTTCCTGTTTGCCATTATCATCCAGGCGATTATCAGCTGGGTTAATCCTGGCACCTATAATCCTGTTTCTTCGTTGTTACACCAGTTAACTGACCCGGTTCTTGATCCGTTCAGAAAAATTATTCCACCCGTCTCCGGCATGGACCTTTCCCCACTGGCAGCCATAATCGGCATCTACCTGCTCAAGCTGCTACTTGTCCAACCTCTGCTGGACTGGGGGAAAAATATGGCCTACCCGGGACGAGCTATTCTGGGCCTCTGAACAGGTGTGAGTGAACAAGGCAACTTTTTCCAGTGGCAAGGAGATGACCTGTTGTTACAGGTCTATCTTCAACCCCGCGCCAGTAAAGATGAAATTGTAGGGCCATATGATGGCAGCCTGAAAATCCGGGTATGCGCACCCCCGGTGGATGGCAAGGCAAATAAGCACTTACAGAAATTCCTGGCTAAAACCTTCTCCGTGCCAGCATCCAGCGTCATACTGTTAAAGGGTGAAACCAGCCGAAATAAGCGATTTGTCATTAAGCAACCAGGCAGATTGCCGGAGATTTTATCGACAGAAAAGTGAGACCTGATTCGCAAATTTTCTGTGAAGAGCAACGAATACTTCTAAATTTATTTGTCTATCTGCCGTTATAAATTAAAGTACCTTAGTGGCATAGAAGACCGTTGAAAAATTAGTGACTTATAATCACTTCTTCATCAATCAAGTCATTTATGCTATATAAATCAAAATATTAAGAATTATTCACGAGAAACAGGTTTATTATCTCCATGGCAACAGACCGTTTTACTGATCAGATGCAGGCTTATGGCCGCTGGAAAAATGAATTAACAGCTGCCGTGATGAAATACCAGAACTGGCTGGAAGCTAATAAAATGAGCTCGGCTGAAGTAGAGCTGCGTATTTTTGAGATCATCGAATCACTCAAATCGGACCAGCTGACCATAGCTTTTGTTGCCGAATTTGCCCGTGGCAAAACTGAACTGATAAACGCGATCTTCTTTTCTGAATACGATCGCCGTTTGCTTCCTTCAGAAGCGGGTCGTACCACCATGTGCCCGACCGAACTGTTTTTTGATCAGAATACCCAGAAAAGCTATATCCGCCTGTTACCAATTGAAACACGCCTGGAAGATAAAGGTATCCAGGAACTGAAAAAAGAACCGATTAACTGGACCACCATTGAACTCGATACCAATTCTTCGGAGAAAATGGCGGAATCTTTCCAGGAAGTAATCAAAACCAAGAAAGTGCCCGCGGAAATTGCCAAGAAACTGGGCTTACAGGATCCCCATAATCCTGAAACCGAAGGCATGGTTGAAATACCCATGTGGCGGCATGCCTTGATCAGTTTTCCGCATCCGCTGCTTAAAGAAGGCCTGACTATTCTTGATACCCCTGGACTTAATGCACTGGGTAATGAGCCCGAGTTAACCATCAACATGTTGCCCAATGCGCAGGCGGTGGTTTTCGTAATGGCCGCTGATACCGGGGTAACTAAATCAGACCTAGAGATGTGGAATACCTATGTTAATCCCCTTGGAAGCGATCCCAATCATGGCCGAATCGTGGTACTGAACAAGGTGGATACCTTGTGGGATGAACTAAAAGCGGATGCCGATGTACAAAAGAGCATCAATACACAATGCGCAACAGCCGCCAGGATGCTTGAACTGAAAGACGATAATGTCTTCCCGGTTTCTGCTCAAAAAGGCCTGCTGGCGAAAATCCGCCATGATAATGAACTACTGGAAAAAAGTAATATTCTTGCGCTGGAAAGTATTTTCTCCAGAGACATCCTGCCACAAAAACAAACCATCGTGCGCGACAGCATCGTAAATGAAATTGGCGGTATGGCGAAGGAATCTCATGACCTGCTTGCTTCAAGATTGCAGGATGCTAACAAGCAACTGAAAGAACTCCAGGGTTTAAGTGGTAAAAATGAAGATGTGATTGGCCACCTGATGAAAAAGACCCGCGAAGAACAGACTATTTACCACAAAAGCGTGGAAAGCTTTCAGAGCAATAAGAAAATGTTTACCGACAAGCATAGCGCTTTACTCGGCACCTTAAGTCTCAAGCGACTCGATGAACTCATGGCAAAAACCCGTAAGGATATGACTTCTACCTGGACAACAGGTGGCCTGAAAAAAGCCATGAAAGAATTTTTTGATATGATCTCAGAAACCATTAACACGGCGACTGAACAAACAAACCAGGTCAACACTCTTATCCAGACCATTTACAAACAGTTCCACCAGGAGCATGGTCTGGCAGAAGTCAAACCCAAAATGTTCAGCATTGGTAAATACAAACGTGAGATGGAGCGTCTGTATCATGAGGCCGAGGCCTACCGTAAAAGCCCGGTAACCACCATGACCGAGCAGGCTTTCGTGGTGAAAAAATTCTTTATCTCGATGGTAAGTCATGCACGCAACACCTTCTTCCAGGCCCAGCAGGAAGCCGAGGCATGGGGTAAGCAGGCCTTACACCCGCTGGTTGCGCGTATCAAGGAACATAAACACCAGATGGAAAAACGCCTGGAAAGTCTGCGTAAGATCAATGAATCACGTGATACCTTACAGTCACGTATCGATGACCTTGCGAAAATGACAAGCTCACTCAATACCCAGCTGTCTGATATTAATACTCTGATGGAAACCATTAACCGCCCGTTGGAGCATTTCATTGATAACAACCAGAAAAGCGACGCCGCTTAATATATCTATCTGATAATTGTTGCACCTTGCAGGGCAGGCACTTAGACTTGCCCTATAAGAATTAATCACGATAGATAAATCAATGCCCGAACAAATTCCTGTCGATTCAGTTGGACTGGTTACCCCGAAAACTCAGCATTTTGAGCAGGCACTTTCGCTTGATTGTGGCAGGGTGTTATCCAGTTTCGACATGGTGTATGAAACCTACGGCGAGTTAAACGCTAATCGTTCAAATGCTATCCTGATTTGTCATGCTTTAAGCGGTGATCACCATGCTGCCGGATATAACAGCATGGAAGACAAAAAGCCAGGCTGGTGGGAATCCTGCATTGGCCCCGGCAAACCTATCGATACCAATCGCTTTTTTGTAGTGAGTCCAAATAACCTGGGGGGCTGCAAAGGCACTACCGGCCCAATGAGTATTAATCCAGAAAAAGGCAAACCCTTTGGACCGGATTTCCCCATAATTACCGTCAAAGACTGGGTCAAAAGCCAGGCACTACTGGCCGACAAACTGGGCATAGAACAATGGGCCGCTGTTATCGGAGGCAGCCTTGGTGGCATGCAGGCATTGCAATGGAGTATTGATTATCCTGAGCGTCTTCGCCACAGCGTTGTCATAGCGGCTGCCCCAAAGCTTAGTGCGCAAAATATTGCCTTCAATGAAGTCGCCCGTCAGGCCATTATGTCTGATCCGGAGTTTTATGAAGGGCACTATTACGAGCACAATACCGTACCGCGCCGCGGCCTGAGGCTGGCCCGTATGCTGGGACATATTACTTATCTTTCAGATGAATCAATGCGTGCCAAGTTCGGCCGTGAGTTAAGGGAAGGCAAGCTAAACTTCGGTTTTGATGTCGATTTTCAGGTAGAGAGTTATTTACGTTACCAGGGTCAGTCTTTCGTTGATCGATTTGACGCAAATACCTACCTGTTAATGACCAAGGCACTGGATTATTTTGATCCGGCGAAAGACGATGACGACAACCTGGCAAAAGTGATGGAAAAAGCTACCTGCCGGTTCCTGGTCTTATCGTTCACCTCGGACTGGCGTTTCTCACCTGAGCGTTCACGCGAAATCGTCAAGTCCTTACTGGATAGCCAGAAAAGTGTCAGCTATTCGGAAATTAAAGCCAACCAGGGCCATGACGCTTTTCTTATGCCTATTGAACATTATATGAATGTATTCAAGGCATATATGGATAATGTCACTGACGAGTGCAACGGCCAGGGTGACCAGGGATGAGCCAGAATATCTCCCAGTTAAGACCGGAACTGAGCCTGATATCGGAATGGATTGTACCTGATAGCCGAGTACTGGACCTGGGGTGTGGTGACGGTGATTTACTTGTTCATTTACGTGATACACGACAGGTTAAGGGCTATGGGCTGGAAATTGACGATAACAATATCGTTACCTGTGTTTCACGACAACTTAATGTTATACAGGCGGACCTGGATGCCGGGCTCAACGGTTTTGAAGCAGACTCGTTTGATTTTGTAGTAATGACACAAGCTCTACAGGCCATGCACTACCCGGATAAAGTGATAGAAGAAATGTTACGCGTGGGTCGTGAGGCCATTGTTACTTTCCCCAATTTCGGGCATTGGCGATGTCGGCTGGACTTATTTTTGGGCCGTATGCCCGTCACCAGTTCTTTACCCAATACCTGGTATAACACGCCCAATATCCACCTGTGCACACTCAAGGATTTCGAAGTCTTTTGCCAGGATAAAAGTATTGAAATCATTCAGCGTACAGTTGTAGATCACACCCATAAAAGCAGCCTGATGATGAGCCTGCTTCCTAACCTGATGGGTGAAGTAGCTATTTACCGGATAAGACGTAAATAATACCTTTATTAGTAGTGTTATTTTCTACTCTCGATAACATTCTTCCGTATCAAATCTAGTCTATATTTAAACTAGGTAGTCAGGAGGAAGGAGTGGAATAATGATAAATAAAAAAATATTTGTAATACCACTAGTTGTTACATTTCTGAGTATAAATCCGGCACAGGCGGAACGCTCGAAAGCCTTTGGAGAATATGTCGTAAATTATAATGCTTTGACAACAGATTTTATCCAGCCAAAAACAGCAAGTGAAAATAAAATTAAACGCAGTAAAAATCGGGGTATGGTTACCATCGCAATTCAGAGAAAAGCGGAGGCCAATAAAGCACTCGGTAAACCTGTAACTGCAAAAGTAACCGGCTACGCAAAAAATCTTAATGGACAAACCCGCAACCTCAGTTTCAACTTAATCAAGGAAGGGAGTGCCATATATTACATTGATGATTTTAGTGTAACTCACCAGGAAGTCGTCGATTTTGTATTACAAATAAAACCTGACGGAGAAAACAAATCTTACAGTCTTAAATTCAGGCAACAGTTTTTCACTAAATAACTTTTTTGTTACCGGCCCTCCTTTTATCAGGCCGGGCATTCGCACACATGGGATTTAATGGTCGACATGGATGTCAAAAAAAGAACAATCACTGTTAGCAGTACTTGCCTCAATAAAATCAAGCAACTTAATACAATAATGGTGACTGGATTATTCTCTCCAGTCACTCTCTTTCTTTGTTATAACATTCTTGCTGCAGAATTACCTGAATTCAAAATATGCGTATCAAATTACCTGTAAAAATAATTCTGAGCGTCGTACTAGTTCAGGCCTTTATGCTTCTTCTTATTGTTGTAAATAGTGTACGCCTGATAAATACCAGCCATGAGTCAATCATAGAACAATATATTAGAGAAACTAACCAGCTTTTATCAGTCTCATTACAACCAGGACTGATTTCGCACAACCCGGCACTTATCAACAATATCCTTTCACTCGTTGAGAAAAACCAAAATCTTGTATACGTGTCTGTCTATGATCGAAACGAAAAATTGCTTGCCCACCAGGGTGGGCAGGAAAAAACATTGGCTGGTCTCCCCCAGCAACACGACACCTCATTTAAACAGGCATTAAGTGATAATGTTTTTGATAGCGTACATGAGCTCATATTCAACGGGAAAAAGATAGGTGATTTACATATTGGTTATTCTGTTGCCCTGATTAAACAATATGGCTCGAAAACATCACGTCAAAATACCCTCCTGGCTGTTATTGGCCTTGTCTTTTCCATTGGTGTCGCAATATTACTGGGTATCGTCCTGACACGTAATTTACGCATTCTTGAAGAAGGAGCCCTCGCACTTGAACAAGGTCAACTTGACCATAGAATCAAGCTTGATAGTAATGATGAAATCAGTGATGTTGCCCAGTCAATTAATAAACTTGCCCAGCATTTACAAAAAACCCAGTCTTCTTTACAGGATGAACGCCTTGCCCTTGAAAAGGAAGCTAACAGGCTGGAAACGCTCCTTAATGGGGTAAATGCTGTACTGCTTGAAGTAGATCCCGATACCAATGACTTTATATATGTCAGCGAAGGTGGACATGAACTGCTGGGTTATCCCGTGGAACAATGGCTACAACCCGGTTTCTGGATAAATCACATTCATCCCGAAGAGCATGAGTGGGTCATTAAAACAATATTGCAACATAACCAGCAGCCAGGAGATTACACCCTTGATTACCGGATGCTTAACAACCAGGGTGAATTCATATGGGTACGCAGTATTCACAGCATAGATTTT
>JARRJY010000009.1:0-24705 GCA_037388705.1 Gammaproteobacteria bacterium | reverse complement strand
TGCTGGACTGGCAATCCGTGGCAGATTTTGAATAGGCTCCCTCCCGGGCAGGGAGGGTATACAGCTTAGCGTTCTATTTTCTTGTATTTAATACGGTGAGGTTGGGTAACATCATCACCAAGACGATGTTTGCGATCTTCCTCGTAATCCGCGTAGTTACCTTCAAACCATTCCACGTGGCTATCACCTTCAAAAGCGAGGATATGGGTGGCCACGCGATCAAGGAACCAGCGATCATGTGAGATCACTACCACACAGCCGGGGTATTCCAGGATAGCTTCTTCCAGCGCACGCAGGGTTTCCACGTCCAGGTCATTGGTCGGTTCATCCAGTAACAGGACATTGCCACCGCTTTTCAGCAGCTTGGCCAGATGGACACGGTTGCGCTCACCACCGGATAAATCACCGACGAATTTCTGTTGATCAGACCCGCGGAAGTTGAAGCGGCTCACGTAGGCGCGGGAGTTCACCTCAAAATCATTAATGGTCATGATGTCCTGGCCATCAGAGATTTCTTCCCACACCGTTTTTTTAGCATCCAGTGAATCCCGCGACTGGTCTACACAGGCCAGTTGTACGGTTTCACCTATACGCAGATCACCGGCATCTGGTTTTTCCTGACCCATGAGCATTCTGAACAGGGTAGTTTTACCGGCACCGTTAGGACCAATAACTCCCACGATACCGCCGCGAGGCAGGTTAAAGGACAGGTCATCAATCAGCAGGCGATCACCAAACCCTTTGGAAACCTTATTGGCCTCTATGACGAGGTCACCCAGGCGCTGGCCAGGTGGGATGAAAATTTCATTGGTTTCATTTCGTTTCTGGTGTTCCTTGGAAGAGAGTTCTTCAAAGCGTTGCAAGCGCGCCTTGCTCTTGGCATGGCGACCTTTCGGGTTAGTGCGTACCCACTCCAGTTCAGCTTTCATGGTCTTGATGCGGGAAGCTTCCTGCTTTTGCTCCATCTCAAGACGCTTTTCTTTTTGTTCCAGCCATGATGAATAGTTGCCTTCCCATGGAATACCATGGCCACGGTCCAGTTCCAGGATCCAGCCGGCAACATTATCCAGGAAGTAACGATCATGGGTGACCGCCACCACGGTGCCCGGGTACTCGTCCAGGAAACGTTCCAGCCAGGCGACCGATTCAGCATCAAGGTGGTTGGTCGGTTCGTCCAGCAGCAACATGTCAGGCTTGGATAGCAGCAATTTACATAGTGCCACCCGGCGACGCTCACCACCGGAGAGCTTGGTAACATCGGCATCCCAGGCTGGCAGGCGCAGGGCATCAGCGGCAATTTCCAGGGTGCGTTCCAGGTTATGGCCGTCAGCCGCCTGAATAATGTTTTCCAGTTTGGCTTGTTCAGCGGCGAGGGCATCAAAGTCAGCATCCGGTTCAGCATAGGCCGCATAGACTTCTTCAATTCGCTGCAGGGCGTCTTTCACTTCTCCCAGGCCATCTTCCACGTTACCGCGTACATCCTTGTCCGGGTCCAGTTGCGGTTCCTGCGGCAGGTAGCCCACATTGATACCGGCCTGTGGACGGGCTTCGCCGTCTATCTCGGTATCTATACCGGCCATGATACGAAGCAGGGTAGATTTACCTGCGCCGTTGAGGCCAAGTACGCCTATTTTGGCTCCGGGGAAAAACGAAAGGGAAATATCTTCAAGAATGACACGTTTAGGGGGAACAATTTTGCTAACCCCGTTCATTGTGTAGATGTATTGCGCCATGATGTCCTGATTGTTTCTCTGTTTAGAAAAGTATGCGAATTGTACTGGGAATGACCAAAAAAAGACATTTTAACGAAGGTCTTCTTTCCACGACTGGGCAAACCTTACGTTTCAGCATTTAAAGTCTTTCCGTTATGCTTGATATGTGTATCATAAGTAATATCAACAGCTTGAATACTGAGATCTTGCTACTATATTAGTTTATTCTAATATTTTATGCTGGTGTAAAATAACACAAATAAAACAAGGAGTTGCCAAATGTCCGGGCTGCGTTCTTTCTATATCTCACTTGGCTTATTGTTCTCGGTGGCTGTTAGCGCCAATCCAGAGCAGGATTTCGTCACAGCCACATTGGTTGACGTTGAGGATGAAAGGGTACTGGATGCCATCGTCGAAGCAGTCCACCAGGCGACCATTTCCGCACAAACTTCAGGACGCGTGGTGAAAATCAATGTCGATGTTGATGATACCGTGCAAAAAGGGGATGTGCTTATCCAGTTTCGTGATAAAGAACAACGTGCTGCTTTTAATGCCGCAAAAGCAGCCCTGGAAGAAGCAACTTCTGAATACAAGCGCGTGCAGGATATTTATGCCAAGAAGCTGGTTGCCAAGGCGGCCCTTGATAAAGCCGAGGCAAGATTTAAAGCCGCACGGGCCAAGTATGATCAGGCAAAGGAAGCCCTGGAAAACACCGTGGTGCGTGCACCCTACAGTGGTATTGTTGTTAAACGTCACATTGAAGTCGGTGAACTGGCGCGTCCCGGTCAGAAGTTAATGACCGGTTTATCCCTTGAAGCGTTACGTGCCAACGTGGCCTTACCGCAGGATATGATCAGCGTGGTCCGTCAAAATGGTAAAGCCACTGCCGTGATGAAAGATGGTAAACGGGTCACCGCCACCAAGATTACTGTTAGTCCTTATGCTGATCCGGAAAGCCATACTTTCCAGGTGCGCCTTGATTTACCACAGGAAAGCCTCGGCATATATCCCGGCATGTTTATTAAAGTTGCCTTTGTGACAGGCGTTAATAAACGGTTGTTAATTCCAGCCTCAGCCATTGCCCGGCGCAGTGAGATCAAGGCAGTTTATGTTGTTAATGAAAAAAACCTGTTACGTTTTCGCCAGGTACGTGTTGGCAAGTATATCCAAGCCAGTAACAGTTATGAAATTCTTGCCGGACTTGAAGAAGGTGAGAAAGTCATGCTGGATCCTGTAGCTGCGGCAGCGCGCTTCAAGCAACAGGAGAAGTAACATGGCTGGTAATGCTGAAAAGAAACTCGGCTTATCAGGTCGAATTGCGAAAACCTTTCTGTTATCCGAGATTACTCCTTTACTTGCCCTGACGGCATTCCTGTTAGGCGCATTCGCAGTGATGGTGACACCCCGCGAAGAAGAGCCACAGATCAATGTTACCTTCGCCAACGTGTTTATTCCCTTTCCCGGGGCGTCAGCAAAGGAAGTCGAGCAACTGGTAACGTCACCAGCGGAACAGATTTTGTCCGAGCTCGAAGGGTTAAAACATGTGTACTCAGTTTCCAGGCCGGGTATGTCGGTACTGACTGTGCAGTTTAAAGTCGGGGAAGATCGCACCCAGGCTATTGTTCGTCTATATAACGCTATTTACTCGAAACAGGACTGGCTACCAGCAAACCTGGGAACCTTGCAACCGATCATTAAACCGAAAGGTATTGATGACGTTCCCATTGTTACTCTTACATTATGGACCAGTGACAAGCAGCGCGGGGCTTATGAGCTCAAACAGGTTGCCCACACCATTGAAAATGAACTTAAACGTATCAAAGGTACGCGTGATATTTATACCCTGGGCGTCCCGGATCAGGTGGTGCATGTTTTACTCGATGCACCAGCATTAGCTGCCTATAACCTGTCAGTTGCCGACCTGCGGGATGCGCTGCAAGCCAGTAATGCAACACAGCCATCCGGTAACGTGGTACGCAACAATGAAGAAATCGCTGTGCAAACCGGTGCTTTTCTTTCCAGCGCGGATGAAGTTAAAGACCTGGTAGTTGGTGTTTTTGGTGGTAAACCGGTTTATCTGCGTGACGTTGCAAAAGTTAAGCTGGGCGCAGACCAGCCTGAGCAATACGCCTGGATGGGAACAGGTAAGGCAGCCAACGCCAAGGGTATAACCACTAAAGGAGAGTTCCCCGCGGTGACCATTGCTATCGCCAAGCAACCGGGTAGTAATGCCGTTACCATTGCCGAGCAGGTGATCGAACGTGTCGAGCAACTTAAAGGTGTGTTCATACCTGAAGGTGTGGAAGTGACTGTTACCCGTAACTATGGTGAAACAGCTGATGCCAAGGCCCAGACATTAATTGGCAAACTTATTTTTGCCACTACCTTCGTGGTGCTGCTGGTACTGTTTGCGCTGGGTAAAAGGGAAGCGATCATTGTCGGTGTGGCGGTAGTCATAACACTGGCAGCAACATTGTTTGCCTCATGGGCGTGGGGGTTTACCCTCAACCGTGTTTCACTTTTTGCCTTGATCTTTTCTATAGGTATCCTTGTTGATGATGCCATCGTGGTGGTAGAGAACATTCACCGGCATATGAGCATGGGAGCCCAGAAACTGGTTGATGCCATTCCAGCTGCGGTTGATGAGGTAGGCGGGCCAACCATACTGGCAACTTTCACAGTGATTGCTGCATTGTTACCCATGGCCTTTGTTTCCGGTTTAATGGGACCTTACATGAGCCCCATTCCTATCAATGCCAGCATGGGTATGTTTATTTCGCTGGTAATAGCTTTTGTCGTGACACCATGGCTGGCTAACCGCTTGTTAGCCAACCAGTCGGTGCATCATAGCGATGGCAAGATTGAAGAAGATCGTTTGTATAAAAACTTTAAACAATATGTCAGCCCTTACCTGAATAAAGATGAAGGCCAACCTAAACGACGTAAGCTGACTTATATCATTATCGGTTTAATCATTTTTTCTGCTTCACTGGCGATCCCGTTCCAGGTCGTGGTTATGAAAATGCTGCCTTTTGATAACAAGTCTGAATTCCAGGTGGTAGTAGATATGCCGGAAGGTACCACGGTTGAACAGACGGCACGGGTATTGAATGAACTGGGCCAGCATTTATCGTCAGTTAAAGAGGTAACGGATTACCAGGTCTATGCCGGTGCTGCATCGCCGATAAACTTTAATGGCCTGGTCCGTCAGTATTATTTACGTGAAGGCTCCTATGTAGGTGATATCCAGGTAAACCTGGTTGATAAACATGAACGTGATCGCAAGAGTCAT
This sequence comes from Gammaproteobacteria bacterium, assembly GCA_037388705.1. Classification (GTDB taxonomy): domain Bacteria; phylum Pseudomonadota; class Gammaproteobacteria; order UBA6429; family Thiohalophilaceae; genus JARRJY01. Next base: position 19,701 of record JARRJY010000009.1, on the reverse strand, counting down.
GAGATAGCACTGTCGGTACGCAAACCGTTACAGGCAATTGGTAAAAAATATAACGCTAATGTCAAAGTGGTCGAGGTACCACCCGGACCGCCAGTCATGTCACCATTGGTAGCCGAAATTTATGGCCTGGATTATAACGGCCAGATGAAGGTAGCCAAGGCAGTACGCGATGTCTTTATTAGTACCGATGATATAGTTGATGTGGATGACAGTATCGAAACACGTGCCACAAAAATCATTGTTAAAGTCGATCAACAAAAAGCCGCACAACTGGGTGTCTCACAACATGCCGTGGTGACAAGCCTGTCAGCAGCGCTAAGTGGTGATGATGTCAGTTACCTGCATACTGGCCATCAGAAGCTTCCTTTGCCGATTCGTCTCGAGTTTAGTGTTGCAGATAAGGCCAGCTTTAACAGTTTACTGGCATTAAAAGTGCGCAGTCAGCAAGGTCGTATGATCCCGCTGGCAGACATTGTTGAACTGGTAGAGAGTGAACGTGAACAGGCGATCTATCACAAGGACCTGTTACCCGTGGTATTTGTGACCGGTGATCTTGCCGGTAACCTGGATAGTCCTTTGTACGGTATGGTAGATATATACCAGAGCCTGAAAGAGACACCGGTTACTGATAGCAAAACCATTGAGCAATACCTGATTAACCAGCCCGAGAATCCTTATGAATACAGTGTTAAATGGGACGGTGAATGGACTATTACATACGAGACGTTCCGCGACATGGGTATTGCCTATGGCGTGGGTCTGATTCTGATTTACCTGCTGGTAGTAGCACAGTTTCGATCCTACCTGGTGCCGTTAATTATCATGGCACCAATTCCATTGACCATTATCGGGGTAATGCCGGGGCATGCGATAATGGGTGCACAGTTCACAGCTACCTCGATGATCGGCATGATTGCTCTGGCCGGGATAATCGTACGTAATTCTATATTGCTGGTAGACTTTATTAATCAGCAAAGAGCTGAAGGTATCCCGTTTGATGAGGCGGTGATTCGCTCCGGTGCGGTACGTGCCAAGCCAATTGCCCTGACTGGATTAGCTGCCATGCTGGGTGCACTGTTTATTCTTGATGATCCGATTTTCAGTGGTCTGGCTATCTCACTGATCTTCGGCATCCTGGTATCGACAATACTGACACTGGTGATTATTCCGGTCATGTATTACGCATTTATGTACAAGAGACTGGCGAAAGCTGATTAGAAGAAAACAGATTGGATTTATTTGGCAGATGGTCCATATTTAATTATGTGGAACTCATATACTTAGAAAGTAGCAGGGAGAGAGAAAATGACAGCTGTTAAGTTTACAAGGTCCTGCTTGATCGGAATGATGCTTGTCATCGGTGTATCAGGCTGTGTTTATGATCCTTATTATTCCGGTCCTCCTCCTGCACATCGATATTATCCCTATTATTATCCTTATTATTACGATTACTATTTTTACCCGAGTGTGAGAGTCTACTTCCAGTATTCGACTGGCTATTATTTTTATTATTCACGGGATCGCTGGATCCGTGCAAAGGTGTTACCTCCATATATCCATCTTAGTCCGTGGGAAAGAGTCAAGATAAGGGTTGATAGTAATAGGCCATACTTGAAGTACAAAGAGCATGTAAAAAAATACCCGCCTAAAGCACGACCCCCTGAATATCGGCAACGGCCACCAGTAGCAAAACCAGCGCCTGGAACTGTCTGGGACAGGGCCAAGCAACCTCAAACACGGCAGCCTGAATATCGAGACAGACCACCGACTTCAAAACCTGCTCCTGGATCCGTCTGGGACAGGAACAAAACACCACCTGCATCCAGGTCTGTGCCTCCCAGCGGGAAAAAACCAGGAACCGCACCTTATGAAAAACGTGAGCCCCCTCAAACCAGGCAAGAGCGTGAACATAATAAGCGGATCTTCCAGGAGCATCAGAAAAAACAGAAACAATACGAAAAAGAGTGGGAGAAAAGTAACAAAGTCTACCGACGCTGATGTGCTTTTCAGTTATGCCCTAAACTGAGAGTCGATACTCGACAGGCTCAAGGCAGGGGATAACCCAGTCATTTTGGTGAATTTCACCCTGGTTTTATGCATTTTATGTGTAATTCAGGGTGAAAAATCCACTTTTATCCTGATTCTATTTAAGTTTGCGCTAATACTTGCTAACATTCGCTCCCTTAGTTTTGCCAATACAGGCATAGATAAAGATAATAATGATAGTTTCCTGTCAGGAAGGAATTTTCAATGGCTGATAGACGTTTACAGGTTTTCCATACAGTAGCGCGCCTGCTGAGCTTTACCAAGGCAGCTGAAGAGCTACATATGACCCAACCCGCGGTGACTTTCCAGGTTCGCCAGCTGGAGGAACAGTTCAATACGCGTCTGTTTGATCGTACCCATAACCGCATCAGCCTCACTGAGGCAGGGCGCAGGGTATATGAGTGCGCTGAGCAGATTTTCGAGCTCTATGCCAAGATGGATAATTCGGTACGCGAACTGACCGGAGATGTTAGCGGGGTGCTGATTCTTGGTGCCAGTACCACTATCGCCGAATACATGCTGCCGGTATTACTGGGCGACTTTAAAGACGAGTACCCGGATGTAGCCATTCGCCTTAAGGTGGCCAACACCGATGGCATTGTTTCTCAGGTCGAAAACAACACTATTGACCTGGGTGTCGTTGAAGCCCCGGTTAATAATAAAAATCTGGTGGTTGAAGAATGTCGTACCGATCATCTGGTATTGATCGTACCACCCGGCCATGAACTGGCTAATGAACAGGTGGTAGCCATTAGTAAAATTTGTGATTATCCCTTCATATGTCGTGAAGAAGGTTCCGGTACCCGTGAAGTCATGCTGGAAAGCATGCACGAAGTCGGTCTTAATCCCTCGGATCTTAATATTGCGATGGAACTGGGTAGTCTCGAAGCCATTAAAGGTGCCGTTGAAGCCGGCATGGGTATTTCTGTTATCTCCAGTGCTACCATTCAGAAGGAACTTAAACTGGGTACGCTGGTAGCAATAAAAACAGATCCACCGATTGAACGTCCATTTTCATTTGTTCATCAAAAACAGAAATTCCGAGCACGTGCCATGGATGAACTGCTGAGCTTTGCGCGCAATTATTGCGAGTCTCATAAACACGACGGTGAACTTTAACGGGAACCAGTACGCTTGAAAAAAAGCGAAAAACAGCTACTTGAAGTCTTCCGTAAGCTTTCTGAAACTGATCAGCAAGCAATTCAGAATTTTTCCGAATTTCTCCTTGAGCGAAATGGTGCAGTTGAAGAAAAGGTTGCTGCCGAGCCGCTTGAAATTCAGCGCCCTTCGGATGAATCTGTGATGGCGGCCATAAAACGTCTCACCAGAACCTACCCAATGATTAATAAAGATCATATGCTTAACGAAACCTCATCCCTCGTGGCGCAACATATTATCCAGGGAAAGGACGCAATTGAAGTAATCGACGAACTGGAGATTGTCTTTCGTCGACACTACGAGCTTACCAAACAGGGAGAATAACAATAAATGCTGGAAGTCTTAAAGACATGGTGTCGACGTTATTTTTCTGATCCGCAGGCAGTTATCCTGGCGTTCCTGTTAATTGCTGGCTTTACCATTGTCCTGACCATGGGCAATATGCTGGCACCTGTACTGGCATCTATCGTCATTGCCTACCTGCTGGAAGGTGTCGTTCGTTACATGGAACACTTTGGTTGCAAACGACTTCTTGCTGTAGCTGTTGTCACTTTCCTGTTCGTGATGTTCCTGTTCTTCCTGATCTTTGGCATGGTGCCGTTACTTTCCATCCAGATAACAGAACTGATTAAGGAGTTACCTAACTACCTGCATAAAGCACAACAGGTATTATTACAGTTACCACAACATTACAGTTTTATTTCAGAAAAGCAGGTTCTGGAATTATCTGAAACTATCAACAAGGAAATTGCCCTGTTCGGACAAAATATACTGGCGTTATCCCTTTCTTCTATACCAGGTTTAATTACACTTGCAGTATATTTAGTCCTTGTGCCTTTACTGGTATTTTTCTTCCTTAAAGATAAAGAAATGATTATCGGATGGTTCTCCGGAAAGTTACCCAAAGACCGGGCCCTGGCCTCAGAAGTCTGGAGTGAAATGGATATGCAACTGGGTAACTACATTCGAGGTAAGTTCTGGGAAATCCTGATCGTCGGTATTGTTACTTACCTTGGCTTTGTTGTGTTTGGTCTGAAATATGCCATTCTATTAGGTGTTGCCGTGGGGTTATCCGTGCTGATCCCATACATCGGGGCTGCAGTTGTTACTATTCCTGTTGCGGTAGTAGCTTACTTCCAGTTTGGTTGGGGTTCAGAGTTTATTGCGTTAATGGTAGTGTACCTGGTTATCCAGGGACTGGATGGTAACTTGCTGGTCCCACTGTTATTTTCTGAAGTTGTTAACCTGCACCCAGTGGCGATTATCGTTAGCGTATTGTTCTTTGGTGGCTTATGGGGATTCTGGGGTGTGTTCTTTGCGATTCCTTTGGCAACCTTAGTTAAGGCGTTAATTACTTCCTGGCCACGCAGTGGAGTTGAAAAATAGCATTGTCTCTGCTGAATTTCTTCAGCGGGATTGTCCTATCCATTTCCTTGCGTCTTCAACAGTTTCAAACAAATTTATTGCAACTTTAATATTAAGCCCAGTCCATGTCGCCAAATTTTCATATTCATCGTAAAGATGTTTCCACCTGGAAGTATCTCCTACAAACGCAATATTGGATATGAGAGACTAGCTTGAAAAAGCATTATCCTGGATAATGAGCATATGCATTTGTTCAATGTCGACTTGTATATCTGTAGCCAGAGAAAAATCCCATATTTGATAAATCATGTTTTGGTGGGAACTTAGAACGTCATTCACTTTCATGGCTTCTTTGCCTGTTATGACGCCACTACAGGTCATCATTGAGCCAGCTCCATTTTCTTCAAGTAAAATTTCTATGCCCATTACAAACTTCCTGCGCGTCAGCATAATGAACGAAACTTGAGACTATCCTTTCGTGGTTTTTCTCCGGGTATAAGCGGCAATATAAACAGGGTTATCGCCAACAAGTATCTTCAACAATTATAGTACTTCTGAAGAAAAATCGGCTAACCGTGATCGTTCACCACGAATCAACGTAATATGTCCACTGTGTTCCCAGTTTCGGAAACGATCAATGACATAGGTCAAGCCCGAGGTAGTTTCGGTGAGGTAAGGCGTATCAATCTGTGCAATATTCCCCAGGCATACAACCTTGGTACCGGGCCCTGCACGAGTAACCAGTGTTTTCAATTGTTTGGAGGTGAGGTTTTGTGCTTCATCGATAATGATATAGCGGTTTAAAAAAGTACGACCACGCATAAAGTTGACCGAGCGGATCTTGATGCGATTTGCCAGCAAGTCATTGGTGGCGGCGCGTCCCCAGTCACCACCGGATTCGATCTGGGTAAGCACTTCAAGGTTATCCATCAACGCGCCCATCCAGGGTGTCATTTTTTCTTCTTCAGTGCCAGGCAGGTATCCAATTTCTTCACCGACGGGTACTGTTACACGGGTCATGATGATTTCAGTATAAAGTTTCTGTTCCAGTGTTTGTTCAAGGCCGGCTGCCAGGGTGAGCAATGTTTTACCGGTACCAGCCGTACCGATCAGGGTAACAAAATCAATTTCAGGGTCCATTAACAGGTTTAATGCGAAGTTCTGTTCGCGGTTACGGGCATTAATGCCCCAGATATTGGAGCCGTGTTTGTAATCCTTGAGCGTTTCAATAGTGGCTTCATCATCATTGACAGAACGGACGATTGCTTCGAAGCCATTATCGCTGTCACTATATAAAAACTGGCTTGCTGACCACTTGGATACTTCTGGCCCATGCAGTTTATAATAGGTGCGGCCTTCTTCCATCCATGAGTCCATTTCCTTCGAATGTGTTTCCCAGAAATTCTCATCAAGTTTGCTGTGGCCGGTATACAGCAGGTCAACGTCTTCCAGCACTTTATCGTTGTGGTAGTCTTCAGCGTGAATGCCTACCACGGCAGCTTTTATTCTCAGGTTGATATCTTTTGATACAAGCGTGACAGACTTATCCGGGTACTTTTCCTGCAGGGCAATGGCAGTACCGAGGATATTATTATCGGGTAAACTACCTGGCAGCGATTCAGGCAGGGTATTATCAAACTCGCGAGTTTGTAAAAACAGACGCCCGGTAACATTCTCACCTGTGTTGTCATCATTTGACAGGGTTAGCTCAAGCTTGAGGCCCTGCTCAATATCGTCCTTCGAATGCAAGGACATAATTTCGTCAATAAAACGACTGGCCTGGCGGGCATTTCGTGCAACTTCTGACCGACCTTTTTTATTGTGATCGAGCTCTTCCAGAACCATCATCGGGATAAAGAGATCATGTTCCTGGAAGCGAAACAGCGAAGAAGGATCGTGCATTAGCACGTTGGAATCTATTACAAACAGGCGTTTATTCATTTTATTATTTCTTGTTCAGGGCACGTACTGCTTCAAGTACTTCTTCAACATGACCATCGACTTTAACGCCACGCCATTCCTGTTTCAGTACTCCCTTGTCATTCAGCAAAAAAGTACTGCGTTCAATACCGCGTACCTTCTTACCGTACATATTTTTCATTTTGATGACTTCGAAGATCTGGCACAGTTCTTCGTCTTTATCGGAAAGCAGTTCAAAAGGAAATTCCTGCTTGGCTTTAAAGTTTTCATGTGACTTGATGCTGTCGCGTGACACACCTAGCACAACGGTTTTATTACGACGAAACTTGGCAATATTGTCGCGGAAATACTGGCCTTCACGGGTACAGCCAGGGGTACTATCCTTGGGATAAAAATAAATAACGACATTTTTTCCTTTAAGATCTGACAGGGATATTTCCTGGTCACCGGTTGCCGGTAGTTTAAAGGCAGGAACCTTTTTACCTATACTTGCTTTGCTGGCCATTTTCTTCCTTAACTTAATCTATATTTATTGCTCTTAATTGTTCCGCAGCTTCTTCCGGGCTGATGGTATTGACAAACAAACCTGAACCCAGTTCAAATCCACTGGGGATACTGGTGCGAGGACAAATTTCCAGGTGCCAATGGTAACTACTCTGGCAATTTTGATATTCATCACCATGAGGTAGTGAGTGTAGGAAATAATTATACTGTGCACCACCGATAACTGCATCAAGTCGTTTCATGGTTCTGCGCAATACACGGGCCAGGTCGTTCATATCCTCTTTGCTTGCGGTCAGGAAGTCACTGTTATGTTGCAGAGGTAAAATGTGCACTTCCCATTCGTAACGGCTGGCAAAAGGTTTGATGGCGATGAATTTTTCACCCCGTTCAACCACGTATTGTCCTACGTTAATCTGGCGCAGGATCTTTCCTGATTCGCGGTCATAAATGGTTGCCTCATAGGTGAGAGCTTCATCAATCAATGAACAGAATATACAGTTATGATGCTTTTCAAAATACTGGTGGCTGTTAGCCACTTCATCGTGGACATTTTGTGGTACCACGGGCAGGGCGATAATCTGGCTGTGGGTATGAGCCATGCTGGCGCCGGCGGCAGGCCCGAAATTTTTGAATACCAGGACATATTTTAAACGGGGATCGCTTTTATAAAGCTCTGCCACGCGTGTCTGGTAAGCATTAAACAGCAGTGACAGGTGTTGTTCACTCATTTCGTGAATGGCGATGCCATGCTGGGAGTGATCGACGATAACTTCGTGACGGCCATAACCTTCAATGGCTTGTTGCAGGCCAAATGTCAGTCCTGGCTGGCTGCGATCATCACCCAGTACCGGGTAGAGATTTTCCACGATGCGAACCTCCCAGTCTCCTTCCTGGGGGAAGCAAACAATTTCCGGGGGCGTTTTGTCTTCGTTGCCGCGACAAAAAGGGCATGTTTCTACATGCTGGCGAGTATCGCGGGGTGCCGGATCTTCATCCTTGCGGGGCCGCATACTACGTGCAGTCGCTATCAGTACTGATTCAGTAGGAACTATTGGGTTGATACGAATTTCACGGGTACCAGTTTCCGGTTTATCCATGGTCAGGCCTCTACCATCGAGTATCTAAAACCTGAAAATACAGTGAATTAGAGATGATGTGGAACAGTATTATTTTATGTGTCCACAAGCCAGGTTTAATTGCTGATAAATAACGCGAATGCCAGCTTGTCAGCAGCCAGTCTCGCAAGTACCATGTGCCTTTTTCCGCGGAGAAAAGAGATGTTTCAAGGGAGTATGGTAGCGCTGGTTACCCCGATGACGCCGGATGGCGACATTGATGAGCCTGCGTTGGCTGATTTGGTGGAATTTCATGTTGAAAATGGCACAGATGCCATTATTGCCGTGGGAACAACCGGTGAATCGGCTACTCTGGATGAAAAAGAGCACTGCCATGTGGTGAAACGGATCGTGGAATTGTCTGCCGGGCGGATTCCTGTCATTGCTGGAACAGGTTCCAATTCAACCCGGGAGGCCATCGAGCTGACTCAATGCGCGAGGAAGGCCGGTGCCGATGCCTGCTTGCTGGTGACACCATACTATAATAAGCCGACCCAGGAAGGTCTCTACCAGCATTTCAAGGCAATCGCGGAAGCAGTGGCTATCCCTCAGATCCTCTATAACGTGCCGGGTCGTACCGCGGTGAACATGTTGCCTGAAACCGTAGAGCGCCTTGCCAGGATTGAAAATATTATTGGTATCAAGGAAGCAACCGGGGATATTGAACGCATCCAGGATATCGTCAAACGTTGTGGTCCGGATTTCGAGGTCTATAGTGGCGATGATGCTACAGCGATGGAAGCCATTCTGGCTGGCGCCAGGGGTGATATTTCAGTGACCGCTAATGTCGCGCCTCGGGAAATGCATGAAATGTGTATCGCGGCATTGAACCAGGACAGGGATACAGCGTCAAAACTTAATGACAAGTTGATGTGTCTGCATACCAACCTGTTTGTAGAAGCCAACCCGATTCCAGTGAAGTGGGCCCTGGCTGAGATGGGCAAAATGGGTACCGGTATTCGTTTACCGTTAACCATCTTGGCTGAAGATAATCAAAAAGTAGTACGCGATGCACTGCAACAAGCAGGCATTGTGTAAGGGTGGAAAAGATGTTGTTGTGGTCTTTGTTTATGCGTAATTTCATTGTTTTGTTAGTAATGATTGGCTTGGCTGGCTGTTCCAGCACTTCTGATCGAAAAGCGGTTTACGGAAATACAGCCGAAACTCAACAGTCACTGGAAGTGCCTCCTGATCTGGTTGAGCCAAGCAGTAATACTGCACTGGAAATCCCTGCGATAGTCTCCAGCAAAAGTACCTTTTCCAGCTTCAGTGGTAGTCAACAATCATCAAATGGTGAAGTTCTGGCGAGTGTATCGGGAGATGCACGTATTGTTCGTGATGGCAGTATGCAGTGGCTGGAATTCAAGGCCAGTGCTGATGACTTGTGGACACAGGTGATTGCCTTTTTCCGCAATGAAGGTTTTGAAATCAAGGTTTCAGATACCCGGCTGGGAATTATTGAGACCGGTTGGCAGGAAAACCGTGTCAATGTACCAACAGGCTGGTTATCAAGTTTTCTGAGCAAACTCTATGATTCGGGTTTACGCGATAAGTACCGTATACGTTTCGAAAAAGGCGACAAGGGTATAATCCGTATCTTTATTTCGCACCAGGGGCTTGTTGAAAAAGGGGCTGATGCTGCAGATATTAATTCAACAGAAATTGAAGATACTTACTGGGAAGTACGGGAGCCTGATCCTGAGCTGGAAGCCGAGATGATGCAACGTTTCCTGGTATTCCGTGGACTGGATGCAACAGAAGCCAAGGCCATGGTGGCAAGAAAAACAGTACAGGAACGTGCTGTACTTAAAGAAGAAGCAGAGAACAGTTACCTGGTGGTCAGCGAAAACTTTCCACGTAGCTGGCGCAGAACCGGTCTCGCACTGGATCGCCTGGGATTGCTGGTAGAAGATCGTAATCGCTCGGCGGGTATGTATTATATCAAGATAACTGAAGAATATTTAAAGGCCCATGAACAGGATAAAGGCTGGTTTGAAAGCCTGTTCTCTTCGTCAAAAAAAGGCATTGTAGGTAGTTATATTATCAAGCTGGCAGACCAGGGCGAATCAACCCAGATATCTTTGCTTGATAGTGAAGGAAAGAATATTACTAACCAGGCCAGTAAGCAGTTGCTGGGCCAGTTACAACGTTACTTACGTTAAACAAGCTGAGAACCGGATAAAATAGAACCGTGAAATTTGCATCACTGGGTAGTGGCAGCCGGGGTAATGCAACCATTGCTGAATATGCAGATACGACAATCCTCATCGATTGTGGTTTTTCGCTTAAAGAAACGACCCGACGCCTTGAAATGCTGGGACATGATGCAGCATTGCTTGATGCAATCCTGGTGACACATGAGCACTCCGATCATATTCGTGGTGTTGGGCCATTGGCACGAAAACATAATATCCCGGTATGGGCGACAAGAGGGACTGCCAGCCGGGCCGACTGGGGAAATATTTCTGAAGTCAATTTTTTTGATGTTCATCATGAACTTAACATTCAGGATTTATGTGTACAGCCATTCCCTGTTCCTCATGACGCCAGGGAGCCATGCCAGTTTGTGATAAGTGACGGAGATAAACGCCTGGGTATCCTGACGGATACCGGATCGTTGACCTCACACATCGAGGAGCAGCTATCCGGCTGTGATGCCCTGATACTGGAATGTAATCATGACGAAGCAATGCTGGCATCCGGACCATACCCGCCGTCATTGAAAGATCGGGTTGGTGGCCGTTTTGGGCATTTAAGCAATCGACAGTCAGCTGAATTACTGGATAAACTGGATACTGACAGGTTAAAGCATCTTGTTGCGGCACACCTGAGTGAAGAGAATAACTCACCAGACCTGGCGCAATTGGCTCTCAGTGACGTATTAGGTTGTGAAGTACACTGGGTCCAGGTGGCGAAGCAGGATAATGTCCTGGATTGGTGTGTTATCTAAAACCTGTATATTCAAAATAAAATTGAGAAAGTAATTATGCAAAGGCAAGCAGAACTCTACGCCGGAAAGGCAAAAACCGTATATACCACGGACGATCCTGACAGGTTAATAATTCATTATCGAAATGATACCTCCGCGTTTGATGGTGAAAAAATGGAGCAACTGGATCGTAAAGGCATGGTCAATAACAAGTTTAATGCCTTTATCATGCAAAAATTACAACAGGCTGGTATAGCAACACATTTTGAAGAACTCTATTCTGATGATGAGTCTGTAGTCAAAAAACTCGATATGTTACCAATTGAGTGTGTAGTGCGAAATGTTGCCGCCGGCAGTTTATGTCGCCGTCTTGGAGTTGAAGAAGGCATTGATTTAAATCCACCCACCTTCGAGTTTTTCCTGAAGAATGATGCGTTACATGATCCGATGATCAATGACTTCCATATTCTTTCATTCAAATGGGCAACGGAAGATGAGATTGCCAGAATGAAGGAGCTGACTTTCAAGGTGAATGATGTACTGACCGGGTTGTTCAGTGATGCCGGCATGATCCTGGTGGACTACAAACTGGAATTTGGTCGTTATAACGGCGAACTGTTACTGGGTGACGAGTTCTCTCCGGACGGTTGTCGTCTGTGGGACAAGGACACCCGGGAAAAACTTGATAAAGATCGTTTTCGCCAGGGCCTGGGCGGGGTGGTAGAAGCTTACGAGGAAGTCGCCAACAGGTTAGGTGTTGAATTATAATAAACCCTGAAATAGCCCTTAATCAGGGCTATTTTTTTGCTGACAAAATATAGCTAGTCTGAAAATTGGTTCACATTTTTTATTTTCACTGGTATCAAATGTGTTTATTTACTTATGGGGCTTCCGTTAAACTACAGGCAGCATTAAACTCATGCGGTTCGAGAATTAAAATATATAATAATGAGTAAATACACCTCTGATGATATTGAAGTCCTGACGGGACTGGAACCGGTTCGTAAGCGACCGGGTATGTATACCCAGACTGAACGTCCCAACCATCTTGCCCAGGAAGTTATTGATAACAGTGTTGATGAGGCGATTGCCGGTCATGCCACTGAGCTGAATGTCACGCTGTTTAAAGACGGTTCCTTGCAGGTTGCCGATGATGGGCGCGGTATGCCGGTAGATAAACACCCGGAAGAAAAGGTACCCGGGGTAGAGGTTATCCTGACCCGACTGCATGCGGGGGGTAAGTTCTCCAACAAGAATTACCAGTTTTCCGGTGGTTTGCACGGGGTCGGCGTATCTGTGGTAAATGCGCTGTCCAGGAAACTGGAAATCTGGATCAAACGCGACGGCAAAGAACATCACATGAGCTTTGCCAATGGTGATCGCAAAACCAAGTTAAAAGTTACCGGAACGGTTGGAAAAAGAAATACCGGTACGACGATTCGCTTCTGGCCAGATAAGAAGTTTTTTGATTCTCCCAAATTCTCGGTTAGTCGTTTAAAACACGTATTACGTGCCAAGGCAGTACTTTGCCCCGGGTTGAAAGTCACCTTTCATGATGAGCATACCGGGGAAGATGATGCGTGGTTCTATGAAGATGGCCTGAAAGCCTACCTGATGGATGCGCTCAGTGAAGAAATCCTGTTGCCGGAAGAGCCCTTTATGGGAAGCCTGTCTGGTAATGAAGAAGCGGTTGACTGGGCAGTAGTGTGGGTAGCGGAAGGACAGGCTAATATTGGTGAAAGTTATGTTAACCTGATACCTACATCACAGGGTGGTACCCATGTAAATGGTTTACGTACCGGCTTGACGGAAGCGATTCGCGAGTTCTGTGATTTCCGAAACCTGGTCCCACGCGGGGTAAAAATCTCGCCGGAAGATGTCTGGGACAAGGTCAGTTTCATCCTTTCAGTGAAACTGTCTGATCCACAATTTTCAGGTCAGACCAAGGAACGATTATCATCACGTGAATGTACCGCGTTTGTTTCCGGCGTGGTGAAAGATGCGTTTGCAATCTGGTTAAACCAGCATATTGATATCGGTGAACAGATAGCTGAACTGGCAATCAGTAGTGCTCAGAGCCGTCTTAAAGCGGGTAAAAAAGTTGTCCGCAAGAAAATAACACAGGGGCCAGCCTTGCCTGGCAAGCTGGCAGACTGTTCCTCGCAGGACACTGATGTATCTGAATTATTCCTGGTAGAAGGTGATTCGGCAGGTGGCTCGGCCAAGCAGGCGCGCGATAGAGAATTCCAGGCCATCATGCCGTTACGTGGGAAGATTTTAAATACCTGGGAAGTGGACGCTGCTGAAGTACTGGGATCCCAGGAGGTACATGATATCTCGGTCGCTATCGGTGTAGATCCCGGCTCACCGGATATTTCCGGTTTACGTTACGGCAAGATTATTATTCTTGCTGATGCGGATTCTGATGGTGCCCATATTGCAACACTGTTAACCGCGTTATTCAGCCGCCACTATCGTGCCCTGATGGATGCGGGTCATATCTATGTTGCTATGCCACCGCTGTACCGTATTGATGTGGGTAAGCAGGTGTTTTATGCCACGGATGATGCGGAACAACAGGGTATCATGGATCGTATTAGCGCTGAGAAACTTAAAGGCAAAGTCCAGGTAACACGTTTTAAAGGTCTGGGTGAAATGAATCCCTTGCAGTTGCGTGAAACAACCATGGATCCGGATACGCGTCGTTTGGCAAGGTTAACCATCGAGAGTGGTGATAACACGCTGCAATTGATGGATATGTTGTTAGCCAAGAAACGTTCGGCGGATCGTAAAAAGTGGCTGGAAGAAAAGGGTGATCTTGCGGATGTTTAAACTGTTAAACATCAGCTGATACATAACGATTAGAAATCTCACATGGCACAAAAAAAGAAAAAAGCAAAGAAGTCGACGCGAAAAACGGCAACTAAAAAGAAGGCGGCTACAAAGAAAAAAGCCGCGGCTAAAAAAACGGTTGCAGAAGAAAGCGTTAAAGACAGTTACCAGGGTATTGAACAACTACCGTTAAAAACGTTTGCTGAAAAATCGTACCTGGATTATTCCATGTACGTCATTCTTGATCGTGCCCTGCCACATATCGGTGATGGTTTAAAACCGGTTCAACGGCGTATTATCTATGCTATGTCTGAACTGGGCCTGCGTGCAGGTGCCAAGTTTAAAAAGTCGGCGCGTACCGTGGGTGATGTATTAGGTAAATTTCATCCACATGGTGATTCTGCCTGTTATGAAGCCATGGTGTTAATGGCGCAACCTTTTTCTTATCGCTACCCGTTACTGGAAGGTCAGGGAAACTGGGGTTCACCAGACGACCCCAAATCTTTTGCTGCAATGCGTTATACCGAGTCACGCTTGTCAGAAAATGCCAATTTATTACTTTCAGAACTGGGTCAGGGTACGGCAGACTGGATCCCCAACTTTGATGGCACCCTGGAAGAACCTAGGGTACTACCGGCACGTATTCCCCATGTATTGTTAAACGGTGTTACCGGTATCGCGGTTGGTATGACTACCGATATACCGCCGCATAACATGCGCGAAGTATTGCATGCCTGTATCCATTTATTGAAAAAACCCTCTGCGACTAACAGCGAGTTGTGCAAGTTTGTTAAAGGGCCCGATTACCCTACTGATGCAGAAATTATTACGCCACCTGCTGATATCAGAAAGATTTATAAAAATGGTAATGGCGGCATCAGGATGCGTGCTCGATACGAAAAAGAAGCCGGCGACATTATTATCACGGCTTTACCACACCAGACATCACCTGCCAAAGTACTGGAACAGATTGCCAGCCAGATGCAGGCCAAGAAATTGCCGATGGTCGTGGACTTGCGTGACGAGTCTGACCATGAAAATCCTACGCGCCTGGTGATTGTTCCAAAATCCAATCGTATCGATGTAGATGAGTTAATGACTCACTTATTTGCTACCACTGATCTTGAGCGCACCTATCGCGTTAACATGAACATGATAGGCCTGGATGGTCGTCCATCCGTTAAAAGCCTAGTTGATATATTAAATGAATGGCTGGAATTCAGAACTGAAACCGTCCGTCGTCGCTTGCAGTTCCGGCTCGATAAAGTACTGGCACGGTTGCATATCCTTGATGGTTTGTTAAAAGCCTATCTGAATCTTGATGAAGTGATCAAGATTATTCGTGAAAACGACAAGCCCAAGCCGGTATTAATGAAGCGCTTCAAACTTACTGATATCCAGGCAGAAGCAATACTCGAGTTGAAATTACGTCACCTGGCCAAGCTTGAAGAAATGAGTATTAAGGCGGAGAAAAAAGATCTCAAGGCAGAAAAAGAAGAGCTGGAAAAAACTCTTAAATCCAAGCAACGCATGAATACCCTGATCCGCAAGGAACTGGAAGAAATTGCCATCAAGCATGGTGATAAACGCCGTTCCCCAATTATCGAGCGTGAAGCCGCACAGGCCATGGATGAAACATCGTTGATCAGTTCAGATCCTGTTACGGTGGTATTGTCGAAGAAAGGGTGGGTACGAGCTGCCAAGGGACACGATATCGATCCGGAAACACTTAATTACAAGTCGGGGGATGGTTTCCTGGACAGTAAACCAGGTAAAACTAACCAGCTGGCCGTGTTCATTGATTCCACCGGGCGTACCTATGCGTTACCAACTCATACCCTGCCATCGGCGCGGGGGCAGGGTGAGCCGTTAACAGGGCGTCTGACACCCCCTGGTGGTGCACACTTTTGTGGTGTTATGACAGGTGACGCTGAACAAATGTACCTGGTATCAACAACCCATGGTTATGGTTTTATAGTCAGGCTGGAAGATTGTATTACCAAGAACAAAAAAGGTAAGGCATTATTGAAAGTGCCGGCAGGCGCTGATGTTTTGCCACCCGTACCGGTTAATGATCTGGATCATGACTGGGTAGCAGCAGCATCGAGTGAGGGACACCTTTTATTCCATCACATTAGCGAATTACCACAGATGCCAAAAGGAAAGGGTATTAAGATCATCAATATTCCTTCAGCTAAATTAAAATCGGGTGAAGAGTCAGTTACGGCAATCACTGTCATTAATGAAGAACAAAGCCTGTTTATCAAGTCTGGTAAACGACATAAAGTGATGAAGCCTGATGATATGGAAAACTTTGAAGGAGAACGTGGTCAACGTGGCCGGAAACTACCGCAAGGTTTCAGGGCGGTTGAACATCTGAGAGCGGAAGGGAATATCAGCGAGGAAGCGTAATTGCTGATGGTGTATTACTGAGTTTTTCCAGTTTTTTTAATACGCGTTTGGTGCGTTCTATATAGTCCTGGAGCTTAGCATTATCTGGATCTATGGACTTTAAGGGGATCCAGATAGAAAGTGCTTCCTCGTACTTGCCATCGCTATACATACGCCTTCCTGCCTCCATGCGCTGTGCAAGGCCGGTTTTAATATATTTATCCAGTTCTTTAGCCAGCTTGGCTGCTTCTTTGTTCTGTTTTTTGTATTCTACGATTTCACTCAGGTGTCGTTGTGCACGCTGTAAATTGTCATGGCTGTATCCCTGTTTTATCTCTTTAAGTAATGCGCGGGTTATATCATTCTGCTTTTTCATGTAAAGCTGGTGAGATTGACTAAATTGTTTCTTAAGTTTTGCCAGTTTAACTTTATCAATATCAGGTGAATTAAGGTTTTCCGCTGTTTGTATACAGGTTTTAGCCAGTGAAATACGCCCAGTTTTAAGAGCCGTTTCAGCACACTCCATTAATCCACCGGCAGTTTCCTGGAGTTTCTGGGTGTTATTGTTAAAACGTTGTTGTGATGCATAGTTATCAGGTGCAGCTTCAAGAATTTTCTTTTGTAACGGGGTACTTTCAATCAGCCAGGTACCCCGGGCGATGCTGAGCTTATATTCAAGATCTTTCAGGTATTTATTACGTCGATTTTTAAATGCTTTATATTCAGTATTCAGCAATTTACTTTGTGGGAACTTATTCAGGGCACTTGAGTAAACATTGTCAGCTTTACGCCACTTGCCCTGTTGTTCCATTTTCCTAGCAGCCAGGTGTTGATCATGCTCAAACTCCTTGGCCTGCAGCATAATTTTATGCTTTTTCTTCTGCAGCGATGCGTAATGTTTATGATTTTTACTGACGTATGACAAGGTATTCAGTGCCTTGCCATACTCATGGGCAGCTGCCCATTCATCAATTTGTTGTGGAAGTTCAGAGTTTAATGACTGCAGATAAGCACAGCCATGCAGAAAAAGTGACAGAAAGATTAACGCTGAAACTCGGTACATCAGGCAACACTTCGTGCTTTAATGATTTCCTCAATCTGTGCATCCATGGTTGCACGGTAACTGGCGCTGACATCATTAATAAGGAATGTCGAGACAGGTTCAGCAATACCACGTAGCTGGATGGATTTATGACGTGTTGCGTGCACTCTCCATTTGACATCCTTATCACTATAGAATTGTTCAGTAATAGCAATTTGATCTTTTCCGGCAGCAGTATGCAAACGTGAAGCAAGGTTAACGGTTTCACCAACTACAGTGTATTGCATACGATCAGCTGATCCCATGTTGCCAGCCAGCATTGAACCAGTGTTCACACCAATACGGAAATGAATAGCAAATTTTCCTTCCCTGATTCGAATTGCATTCAGACGACCAACCAGTCTCTGTATCATCACTGCGCAGGCAAGGGCATTGAATTTATGTTCAGGATCTTCCTCAGGTACACCAAACACTACCATGGCACAGTCACCCATATACTTATCGATAGTTCCATTATACAGTTCACTGGCCATTGCAATATAAGTGAAGTATTCATTCAGTAACTTGGCAACTTCATCCGGTGTCATTTTTTCTGACAGACTTGTGAAGCCAACAATGTCAGCAAAAAGCACACTGGCATTAACGTGTGTGCCACCTAGCTGGATTTCATCAAGATTATCCATGATTTGTTTTGCTACATTGGTGGATACAAACCGGGAAAACGCGCTTTCCACCTGTGTTTTTTCCAGCATATTTTTTGCCATGCTGTTAAACGCTTCGGTCAGGTAACCGATTTCATCGTTGCGGCGTTCCTTGATACGGAAATTATAGTTTCCGCTATCAATAGCTTTACTGGCATCCATAAGGTTATGAATAGGACGTGACAGTCTTTTACCCATGATTAACGATGTGATAACTCCCAGGATAATCATCAGGGCGGTTGCAGCGATGATCGCGCGAATGGTCTCATGAATAGACTTTGTCATGGTAGCCTTGCTGAAAGTTACCAGGGCGTGTCCTGCTATAAGTCCTTTAAAACGGATTGGTGTGATATAGGAAATGGCATCAACCAGCTCGCCATTATCATTAATACTTTGCCATTCAGCATTGTACTGGTTGTTGTTTAACTGTTTCGATTGTCCATAAAGACGAATGATGTCATTGTTGGGAAGAACTCCTGAGGAGGCAAGTATTTTTCCATTTTCAGAATAAACAACGGCACCCAGTACACTATTGTTGGCACCAAGATTACTGATAACAACCATCAAGCCAAGCAGGTCATCAGATAAAACCAGTTCTTTGGATGATTCGGCCAGTTGGGTCACTACAGCCTGTCCAAAACTGGCCATTTGTTGTTTGTGAACCTGGGTCTGACTGGAAACAATAACCAGTCCTAGAATGACCATACTGCTAGTGATAAGTAATGTGATAACGAAGGCAAGCTTGTATGCAATCGGGAAGTGCTTGGGAGTGACACGCACAGCGATACGTCCAGCTCGCTCTTTTATAAGAGCCATCACTGATTCCCAAAGTCTTTTGTGTACAGGTAGACGTTGCTGTGCCATATCTTTCAAGTTACCAGACCCGAAATACGAAAAACCGTATTTCCTCCCCCACAGCTAACCATTGTAAGTATTATAAGAATGAATTTCCATATATAGTATAGCGTAAAACGATTTTCAGGTGGGAAATATGCTAGATTGGCCTTTCCAGACTGTAAATTATGTCAAAAAAGCCCCAAATTCTGGAATCAGCCCCTGACAGGGAACTGAATAAGGGGCGTAAGGACGGTAGCAAGAAATAATCAGATTTTCAGGTAAAAGTGAAGCTCATATTTTCAATTATCAAATCAGTCCTTCTTCTGTCACTGACATTGCTTGCAGTATTTCTTGTATTTCAGCAATTTGTCTATGTGACTGGCATCGAAACTTTTCTCCATAAAAACCCTGAGCTGTACCATTCACTTACCATGCTGTTAGCGCTAACAATTTTTGCTGGTTCCGTTATAAACCTGTTTCTGCCAGGATGGGTATTACAACATCTGATGAAAGTAAGGATCACTAATACGAAAACAGATACATCGGTTCATCAATTAAAACTTTTACTGGAAAAAATTGCCAGGCAGCAATCAATCAAGACACCTGTTCTTGCTGTTTATGATTCAAAAGACATAAATGCATTCACTACAGGTTACGATCATCATAATGCAATAATCGTAGTGAGCAGTGGATTATTATATGGTCTGCATCACGATGAACAGGAAGCTGTGCTGGCGCATGAAGTAACTCATATTGTAAATCATGACATGTTAACGTTATCCCTTATGCACAGTGTATTGAATATACTGGTGATGTTACCAAGCCACCTGGCAGGGTGGCTAATTGACAAGAAAGTACTGG
>JARRJY010000008.1:39923-44896 GCA_037388705.1 Gammaproteobacteria bacterium | reverse complement strand
TTTCTTTTTAGCCTTTTTCTTGGCTTTTTTCTTAGCCTTTTTCTTGGTTTTTTTCTTAGTTACTTTCTTTTTAGCTTTTTTCTTAGCTACTTTCTTCTTAGTCTTTTTCTTGGCTGTTTTTTTCTTAGCAGCCTTCTTCTTCGTTTTCTTTTTAGTGGCCATGGTTTACAACCCTCCGTTGAGCACTGAAGTTTAGCAGAGTATAGCTAACTGTTTATAAAATGCTAGTTTTTTAATTAATTTTTTAATTTTACGCGTTGTTTTTAATGAATTTTGTTTGATTTAACAAAATTTTTTTAGAATTTTATAAATTTTTTGTAATTTTTAAAGATATAACGCTAAAAAATTATAAATTTTTGTTTATTTTTTCTTAACGGGCCAAATTTTTATAAATTTTTGGTCTTTACTCTACAAATTTTACGAATCAAGAGACTTTTAAACATAAAATTTTATAAAAACGGTGTTTAAATTTAGCCTGGTAAGAAAATTTTTATAAAAAATGTGAAAAATTTCACTTTTTGATGGCATTTAGATTAAAAATTTTGTGAAAACTTTAAATTTTTTACGTTTCATTAGTAATGAATGAAGCGAATTCTTCTAAAAATCATTGTTGAAACGAATTTTTTTGTAAATTTTTTCAATTTGTCTTATCTAAAGCGGTTTAATGTTGTTTTTTTATAAAAATTGCTTATAAAAATTGCATGATGCAACAGGATTTCAGGCTTTATATAGAGCCTGTACGTGATTTTTTGTTTTTTTATCGTTTTACGACGTTTTGGAACAAAGAAATTTAGAAAATTTTCTGTTTTATCGCACGAATCAATACTTACTTGATGCTTGTAAAGCAAGTTTTACCTGGTTTATTCCAGGTTCAGAATGAATTCCCAGTGTTTTTTATCACCTGGCATTACCGATAAGCGGTTTCCCTTGCGTAATAACACCATATCGGACAGTTGCTTGTGTGAATTTAACTCTTGCAACGTAATGGTGCGTTTTAATTTACGTTTTAACTTTATATCAACCATGTACCAACGTGGATTTTGGGGATCGCTTTTGGGATCGTAGTACTTATTTTTAGGATCAAAGGCCGTAAAGTCGGGATAACCCTCTTTAACAACTGTTGCGATGCCAACAATACCGGGTTCTTTACAGTTTGAGTGATAAAAAAAGACCTGATCACCTTTTTTCATCTCATCCCGCATCATGGCGTCTGGTTCGGATTTTACTAACCAATAGTTCATATCATTTCATTTAAAATCGCTCGTTAGAGCTTATTTAAACAGATATAAGCCGTTTTCTGTTGCAACACCACCTAAGGGAACATCCCAGGCTTGTTTTTTCCATTTCAGAGACCTTCTGAAAGGCATATGCAGTACCTATTAATCGAGGTTTTTTCCATGAATGACGATGTAACAGGAATTGAAGTGTCCGATCATAAAAACCACCGCCCATACCGAGCCGATTACCGTGCATATCAAAGGCAACCAGGGGCATAAGTATGAGATCCAGGTTTTGTGCCTTAAATAATCGGTCACTATGGCGGTGTTGTGGTTCTGGAATACCAAAACGATTAGGGATCAGTGAGGTTTCAGGCTGATAAGGCGTGAACCACATCTTTCTGCTGTTACGTAGCCCCAAGACGGGTAAATAACATTGTTTTCGCTGTGCCCAGGCAAGGGTGATTAATGGCGTTATATCCATTTCCCCCTCATTAGGTAAATAAAAGGCGATGCGCTTGCTGTTTTGATACAACCTTGAGGCAGCTATATGGGTTATCAATGCACTGGACGCCTGTTGTCGTTGTTCCAGTGACAAAGCACGCCGCTTCTGGCGTATTTGTTGTCTTGTTTCGTTACGTGAGGCTGTCATGAGGTGTTTTTTTATTATGTAGGTGGGTGAACCCCGCGTGTACCGTCGTGATCTTTACCTTGAACCAATGGCTCAAGGTGGGTGCATCCTTGGCAAATTAGGCTTTCCGCTACACGGCGGACCTGCACACATTACCGAATTCAGCTCCCGGGGGATCAATTTAAGGCTCAAGGGTATTCAGATCAGCTAACGAATACCGCAGGGACACCCGTGTAAATGATAGTCATAGATGGGAGGTAATTACCAGAGAGAATTAGATTTCTATCTGTTGACTTTTGTAAAGGGCATCCTCAATTTTTTCCTGGATGCCTTTGAGGCGCGTGGCAAAAGTGTTATCAACCAGGTTACTGCCTTCACCCTTGGTAAGCAGTTCGTGGGATATATTCAGTGCGGCCATAACAGCGATGCGATCCGAACCGATAATCTTGCCAGCATCACGTATTTCACGCATTTTGCGATCAAGGTAGTCAGCAGAACGCATTAAATCGTGTTTTTCTTCTTCTGGACAGGCTATCAGGTATTCCTTGTCCAGAATATGTACGGTGATACCGTTATTTTCACTCATCTTCTAATGCCTTTAAGCGTGAAATCATGGCTTCAACCCGCGTTTTTGCCAGTTCAGTTTTTTCCATCAGGTTATTACGTTCCGTAATCAGCGAAGTCTGGCTATTACGCAAGGTTTTGTTTTCCTGTTGTAAACGATCTACTGCTTTTATCAGCTCGTCGACACGCGATTCCAGTTTTTTTAGGTCTAGTTCATCCATTGGCGAATATCGTTGTTGTTGGCGCCCGGTTAATTCAGATAATGCCCAATATAGAGCGGCAGGCGATCAGGGTCAACGGCAAAAGTTTGCAAATTGGCAGACAAAATGACCGGGTACCCTGATTAGGGTTGTTCCCCATACCCTCACCTCGATAACCCATGTATTATATAAAGTATGAATACTGAATTACCTGATTATGACGTGGTAGCCGACGCGTTAAAAAAAGCCGGCCTGGATAATGATGCAGCAGAATGCCACGGGGCACTTAGTGCATTACTCGGTACTGTCGACAGGCTGAATGCGGCACACTGGCTGGCACTATACCTGACGACGGATAAAGCAGCCGCTTTACCGGCAGATGTACTGGCCATCCTGGGATCAATCTTCGAGGCTACCTCCGAGCAAATTGATAACCCGGAATTCAGTTACCATTTATTGTTGCCTGGTGATGATTGCATGCTGGATGTCAGGGTCGAGGCTATCAGCCACTGGTGCCAGGGCTTCCTGATGGGACTTGGCCTGGGTGGTGTGACCGATATTGATAACTTGCCTGGTGATTTACCCGAACTGGTACAGGATTTCATAAAAATTAGTCGTGCCGATGCCTTGTCACTGGATGATGAAGAGGCGTCTGAAAACGCTTTTGAAGAGATCATGGAATATGTGCGGGTAGGGGCAATGATGTTTCGTGAAGAAATGAAAGCGCTCAACGCACCTGTGCGTGATGAGAATCAACCACTTCATTAATTTACAGTTATGAATGCGCAAGAATTTGTAAAGCGGCGTAAACAACTCATGCATATGATGGGCGAAAACGCGGTAGCGATTTTGCCTGCAGCTCCCGTGAGGATGCGTAACCGCGATGTGGAATATTACTATCGTCCTGATAGTGATTTTTATTATTTAACGGGATTTCCAGAACCTGAAGCGGTGGCAGTAATCGTGCCTGAACGTGAACACGGTGAATACATCCTGTTCTGTCGCGAAAATGATCCGGAAATGGAAACCTGGAATGGTCCGCGGGCGGGGCAGGATGGTGCAATTAAAGACTATCAAGCCGATGATTCGTTCCCCATTGATGATATTGATGACATTTTACCGGGGCTACTGGAAAACAAGGAAAAAGTCTTTTACACCATGGGTACACATCCTGACTTTGATCAACGCCTGATTGGCTGGGTGAATCGTCTTCGCAGCAAGGAACGTTCCGGGGTACATACACCCAGTGAGTTTGTGGCGCTTGATCACATCCTTCATGATATGCGCCTGTTTAAAAGTAGTCATGAAATTAAAGCAATGCGCAAGGCAGCAAAAATTGCTGCTGCTGCACATTGTAAGGCAATGCAATATTGTAAACCCGGCGTAAAGGAATACCAGCTGGAAGCAGAATTACTGAATCACTTTATGAAAGAGGGTGCGCGTTTCCCCGCGTATTCATCCATTGTGGGTGGCGGTAAAAACGGCTGTATCCTGCATTACGTGGATAACCGTGAGACATTAATAGATGGCGACCTGGTGTTAATCGATGCAGGTGCCGAGTTTGATTATTACGCCTCGGATATTACCCGCACATACCCGGTAAACGGTAAGTATTCAAAAGAACAACGTGCGCTTTATTCCATTGTACTGGAAGCGCAATACGCTGCGATTGAGCAGGTTAAGCCAGGCAACCACTGGAATGATCCCCATGAAGCTGCAGTTGAAATCATTACCCGCGGCCTGGTTGATGTGGGCCTGTTAAAAGGCAAAGTCAATCAGCTCATTGAAGAAGAGGCCTATAAACGTTTTTACATGCATCGCACTGGCCACTGGCTGGGTATGGATGTACATGATGTGGGTGACTATAAAGTTGATGATGAATGGCGAGTACTGGAACCGGGAATGGTAATCACTGTCGAGCCGGGCATTTATGTGAGTGAAGCCAGTGACATTGACAGGAAGTGGTGGAACATCGGTATTCGCATTGAAGATGATGTGCTGGTCACCAAGGATGGTTATGAAGTACTAAGTGATGGGGTGCCGAAGCAGCCAGATGAAGTGGAAGCGTTAATGGCAAGCTAATGAAGGGGCTTTCATGAACAACCAATACTTTGATTATGACCTGGTAATTGTCGGTGGTGGCCTGGTAGGTGCCAGCCTGGCCTGTGCACTGGGTTCATCGGATTTTCGTATTGCTGTCATCGAAGCAGCACCATTTAGTTCAGATGCTTTACAGGATGTTCAACCCAGTTTTGATGCACGTACCGTGGCACTGGCCCTGGGTACTCCACCGATATGTACAAGTCTCGGTTTGTGGGAGAAAATTACCCAGGGGGGGACCACTCCGATGCAAACAATTCA
>JARRJY010000008.1:0-39882 GCA_037388705.1 Gammaproteobacteria bacterium | reverse complement strand
CCTGGGTTACGTGGTTGAAACCCGTGTACTGGGACAGGTGCTCACAGACGAACTGAAAAAAGTATCCAGTATCGATTTACTTTGTCCGGCACAACTCAAACAACTGGATTTTACCCAGGCTTCTGCGGTGGTTACCTGTGAACTGGGGGGTAAGGAAACAACCTTGCGTACCCGTTTAGTGATTGCTGCCGATGGCGGGCAATCCATTTCACGCCAGTTAACCGGTGTTAAGGTTTTTGAAACCGATTATGGACAGCATGCCGTGATTGCCAATGTCGCCACCGATAAGCCTCATCATAATATTGCCTATGAGCGTTTTACTGATACCGGACCAATGGCGCTGTTACCTTCACAACTTCCATCAACAACCGAAGATAATGGAAACGTGTATGCACTGGTGTGGACTGTGAATAGTCACAAAAGTAATGAGGTGGCTGAGTGGGATGAACAAACCTTTCTTAAGGAGTTGCAGGCCCGTTTCGGGAATCGCGCGGGTAATTTTATCAAGGCCAGCCCACGTCATGTCTACCCATTAAAATTTATGCATGCGCGAGAACATGTTCGCCCGCACCTGGCATTCATTGGCAATGCCGCTCATACTTTGCACCCGGTTGCAGGACAGGGATTTAACCTGGGATTGCGTGATGTGGCGACACTGGCACAAGTGCTGGTCGATGCCAAAGCCACAAACATGGATCCGGGTGACATGCGGGTCTTAAGACAATATGCGCAATGGCGCAAACGGGATCACTGGCAGACATCGTTTGTTACCGACGGCCTGGTTCGCCTGTTTAGTTCAAAACTTCCTCCAGTTATGCTGGCAAGAAACCTCGGGCTGGTAGCACTGGATCTGATGCCTTCAATGAAGCATGTCATCGCACGTCATGCGATGGGCTATGTAGGCAAGTTGTCACGTTTAGCCAGGGGGTTACCTTTATCATGAGCAACCAGTCGTGTGATGTTCTGATTGTTGGTGGCGGTATGGTCGGGGCAACCCTGGCTTGCGCACTGGGTGAAAAAAATTTCAGCGTTGTCATGATTGATACCCAGCAACCGGCCATGAGCTGGCCGGCTGAAGGTTACGATCTGCGCGTATCAGCCATCACCCGGGCTACCCAACGGATCCTGGAAACATTGCATGTATGGCAAAACGTAGCAGCTGAACGGATCAGTCCATACCGTGATATGCATGTCTGGGATGCTGGCGGTGAAGGCGTGATTCATTTTGATAGTGCAGAACTTGGTGAAGCGTCACTGGGCCATATAGTGGAAAACCGGGTTACGCTTAAAGCTCTGCATCAACGAATCGAGGAACTGGATTGTGTAACTTTCATTCCTGGTGTGATGGCAACGCAGCTGGATATAGATGATGCCAATGTCAGCCTGGCTTTAAATAATGGAACTTCTATTAATGCACGATTAATTGTGGCAGCGGACGGCAGTCGTTCCTGGGTACGTCAACAGCGTGGCATTAGTGTCAGAGGCTGGGATTATGACCAGGCGGCACTGGTTACCTATGTTAAAACTGCCCAACCGCACCAGGAAACAGCCTGGCAACGATTTTTACCCACGGGGCCACTGGCTTTTTTGCCACTCACTGGAGGTTACAGTTCGATTGTCTGGTCCACATCACCGGAAATGGCGGAGCAATTACGTACCATGCCGGAAGAACACTTCGCAATTGAGTTACAGGCTGCTTTTGAAGATCGTCTTGGCAGTATCGATGAAGTTGGTCCACGAGCGGTGTTTCCTCTACGCTTTTTTGAAACGAGTCATTACGTACAACCACGTTTAGCTTTAATTGGTGATGCTGCGCATACCATTCACCCCCTGGCCGGGCAGGGGGTGAATTTAGGCATGAGTGATGCTGCCTCCCTGGCCGAGGTGCTGATAGCAGCAAAGAACAACAGGAAAGACATCGGCAGTTTAAAAGTATTGCGCCAGTATGAACGCTGGCGTCGTGCCGACAATAGAAACATGTTGATAACCATGGATGGTTTCAAGCGTCTGTTCAGTAATGACTTATCCTTACTGGGATGGATCCGTAATACCGGGATGACATTGCTGGACAAAACGCCGCTGGTAAAAAATATTATCGTTAAGCAGGCAATGGGAATATCAGGTAGCCAACCAAAGCTGGCCAAAGGTATCGAATTATAAAAATTATAATTTAGGAGTCTTCCATGGAGCTTCTTAATGCAGCTGCAATATTAATTACCCTGGCGGCAATTTTTGGCTTTATCAATACACGATTTATAAAATTACCGACCACCATTGGCATTATGCTGATCGCGTTGCTAGTTTCCCTGTTAATGATTATTGCAGGCAAATTCGGGTTTGCTGACATAAATACTCATGCTTCACGTTTATTAAAAGACATCAACTTTCACGAGACCCTGATGCAGGGCATGCTGAGCTTCCTGCTATTTGCCGGAGCCCTGCATGTCAACTTAAATGACCTGGCAAAACAGAAATGGTTGATTCTTATCCTGGCAACGGTTGGCGTGGTGAGCTCGACGTTTATCATTGGTTCACTGAGCTGGCTGATACTCAAAGCACTTGGCCTAACAATTCCGTTTATTTATGCGCTGTTATTCGGTGCGCTAATTTCACCAACTGATCCTATCGCGGTGATGGGCATTCTTAAAAAAGCCGGTGTCAGTAAAAGCCTCGAAACCAAGATAGCCGGTGAGTCGTTGTTTAACGATGGAGTCGGTGTTGTGGTGTTTATTGTATTGCTGGGTATTGCAACCAGTGGTCAGACACCTTCCGTTTCTACTGTTGGAATGTTGTTCGTGCAGGAAGCCTTGGGCGGAATGGTATTCGGACTGATTATCGGTTCAATAGCATTCTGGATGTTGAGGACGGTTAATAACTACCAGGTCGAAGTGCTGATTACACTGGCACTGGTAATGGGGGGCTATGCACTGGCAATCCGTCTGCACATATCTGGCCCTATCGCCATGGTCGTTGCGGGATTGTTAATTGGCAATCATGGTCGTTCGTTGGCTATGTCGGACGCAACCCGTGAACACCTGGATACTTTCTGGGAATTACTCGATGAAATTTTTAATGCCGTCCTGTTTGTATTAATTGGCCTGGAAATTCTTATCCTGACCTTTAAAGAAGAATACTTGCTGGCAGCACTGGCGATCATCCCGGTGGTATTATTATCTCGTCTGGCCAGTGTGGGGATCCCAATTTCTATCATGCGGTATTTTAGAGAGTTCAGTCCCAATGTTGTCGAGATAATGACATGGGGTGGATTGCGTGGCGGTATTTCTATTGCGCTGGCATTATCGTTACCGTTAAGTGTTGAAAGAGATATTATTGTTGCCATAACGTACGCGGTGGTCGTGTTCTCCATATTTATACAGGGACTCACTATCGGAAAACTTGCTGAAGGCAATCAAGGTTAGTAAAGAAAAACAGGTAGCCAATTTTTGAAATGAGCAGTTGAACTAAACATCCGGTGGGCCAGGGGATGCCAGCATGTTGTATATCAAAGAAATGATGCGCCAGGACTTCCCAGGCCAGGATTACCCGGCTGAAATCCATGACCGCGAGGTTAAATAAAGGGAAAATACCATGTTAGTGGGGAGGCTATTGTACGAGTGGTTGCCGAGCGCCTGGCCTGGTATTTGAAAATAGAAAAAACGCTTGTATTTGTTAATGAGAATTATTACCATTTACATTAATAGATATTTTGAATTTATTTTCAGTAGGTAGTAATAATGAACATGCGTTTCTCTCTAAGCTTTTTAGTTTTATTTTTACCAGCAATCGCGCAAGCCGCCGATCCCCTGGTTATTTACTCAGGTCGCAAGGACAAGTTCATTAAACCTGTCATTGCAGAATTTACCAGGCAAACAGGTATCAATGTAAAAATCCACAGTGCCAGTTCGACATCGCTGCTCAACAAGTTGAAACTGGAAGGCGACAAAACCACGGCTGATTTGTTCATCAGCAATGATGCCGGTAACCTGCAAAAGGGGTCTGAAATGAAGCTGTTTGCCCCGGTTAGTGATGACATCGCGAAAAATATCCCCAAAAACTATCGTGCCAGTGATAACACCTGGTTAGGCCTGTCAGCACGTGCACGTGTTCTGGTGGTTAATAGCAGGGCAAAGGATATTGATTTTGTAAATTCAGTTTTTGACCTGGCAGATAAACGTCTTAAAGACAAGCTGGCGATCACGCACAGTGCCAATGGTAGTTATATTGCCGGTGTGACGGTCTATATGGATAAGGCGGGTAAAGAAAAAACCGTTAACTGGCTGAAAGGCATGAAAGCCAACGTCGGTGACAAGGTCTTCAACAAGCACAGTAAAATTGTAAAGGCGGTTGCCTCCGGCAAAAAATCTGTTGGCCTGGTGAACCACTATTACATTTATCGGCATCTTGCCAAAGATCCGAAGGCACCTATCAAGATCAAGTTACCTGACCAGGGTAAGGCGGGTATGGGGGTTGCCTGGAATGTTGCCGGCGCGGCAATCGTCAAGCACAGCAAACACAGGCAGGCAGCAGAAAAACTGATGCGTTTCTTTGTTTCAGAAAAAGGCCAGAAAATGTTTGCTGAAGTAAACCGTGAATACCCGGCACGTGAAGGGATTGCGGCACACAAAGATGTTCCCGCGGCAGGGAGCTTCAAAGTCGCCGATGTGCCCATGGAAGTACTGGGTAAACGACGCGATGAAACCCTCGATTTGATTGAATCTGTAGGTATGCCTTAAGCGAGAAATAGCTTGTCAACAGCGTCCGCTTTTTGTTTGCAGTGTTTAAACACCCGCGTCACCTGGCGCGGGTTTCTTGCTTTATGCGTAGTTTTGATCGCGGTTGTCCCGCTGGTTTTTGTGTTAGTCAACAGCAGCCAGTTAACTGTTGAGCAATGGCGTAACCTGTGGAGCAGTCGTTTACCTGGCTTGCTCTGGAACACGTTGAGTTTGTCAGTCATGGTTGCAATAGGCTCTTTCACTTTGGGTGTGTCAGCAGCCTGGTGGGTAACGAGGCGTGATTTTATTGGCAAGCGACTGGCGATCTGGTTAATGGTATTACCGTTAACGATCCCAACTTATGTGTTCGCACATATCTACACGACATTGCTGGAAGAAGATGGCTGGCTTGGACAGTTATGGCTAAGTCTTTTTGGTGCTGACTCCTATCCGCCGGACTTATTTAACATTGTAGGTGTTACTTTTATTTTATCCCTGGCAGGTTTTTCCTATGTGTTCCTGCTGGTACGTGATGCCCTGTCACGTTCACAACAGGACCTGGAAGATGCGGCACGTATCCAGGGGGCAACACCTGCCCAGGTATTCTGGCGCGTGAACCTGCCGATGTTACGACCTGCAATTGCAGCAGGGCTGGCGCTGGTCGTGTTACATACCCTTTCTGATTTTGGCGCGGTAAGCATGTTGCGCTTCCAGACATTTACCTTAAGTATTTATTTACAAATGAGTGGTCGTTTTGATTACCAGGCCGCGGCCGGGTTGAGCCTGGTACTGGTGACACTCAGCCTGACATTCATGATCCTGGAGCGTTTCTTCCGCAACCGTCAGCGTTATTATGGGAGTGGTAAGTCACGCCTGATTGAGGCGCGCCCGGCAACCCTGTTTGAAACGATCATGATCTGGTTATGGCTAGGCTTAATTGCCTTGTTCTCGTTTCTTTTACCGCTGGCCTGGATGATTTCCTGGAGCTGGGATGCCTGGATGAAAGACTTAATCGACGCCGAGTTCTGGGGATACGTGCAGAACTCGTTATCGGTTAGCTTCATGGCAGCCACGGTGACTGTGATTGCCGCGCTGCCGGTTGCGCTGTATCACGCACGGGCGCGTAATCATTTAAGCCAGGGTTACTTGCATATGGCCAGTGTTGGTTTTGTATTACCCGGGCCGGTTATTGCTCTGGGTATACTTGCTTTTGTACTGGATGGTATGCCCATGTTGTATGGTGGAATGATAGTTCTGGTGCTGGCAATGGTGATCCGTTTCCTGCCATTAGCGATTCAGTCCCAGGAGTCGGCCGTACAGCAGTTAACCCCGTCTATCGAACAGGCAGCACGCAGTCTCGGTGCATCACCGTGGGAAAATCTCACTCGCGTCGTGTTACCTATGTTAAAAGGAGGGATGGCCAGTGCCTGGGTACTGGTGTTTATCGATACCCTTAAAGAGCTACCGGCCACGCTTATTCTACGTCCAACCGGCTTTGATACCTTGCCAGTACGTATCTGGATTGAAGCCAGTGAAGAAATGCTGGAGTTAGCTGCACCGTCAGCATTAATGTTGGTAGTTGGCACACTTCCTGTGCTCTGGTTTTTGATGCGACCAGAACAAACAAAGTGAGTTGACCAGAGCTTGCGGAGCAAGAACAGGAAATCCTTAATGAACCTGCCAGGTTCTAAAGGGCAGGAAGTGCTGAATGAATCTCGAAGAGGTTCTAAGGTGTGACCAGAACAGCCAAATCGCTCCAGTTAACTTCAAGTCTTAATAACAGTATTTATAATCACCAACACCATAGTTATGGTGTGTTGTTATTCACCGAGATTTTTGCGATTCTTGGTAGATAATCACCAAATAATAATAAAAGGTAAATGGATTTATGACTATAAAGAAAAGCATTCTTGCACTGATTACCGTAGTACTGGTTACTTATATCTGTACACCTTATTACAGCGCCTGGCAGATGATGAAGGCGGTTGAATCAGGTTCAGCGGAGCAGATGCAACGCTATATTGATTTTCCCAAAGTACAGACATCCATAAAACAACAGATGGAAACTGCACTGGAGCAGCAAACACGGGAAGACCCAATGATGGGAGTGATGGCAAAAATGTTCCAACCCGTGTTTGATAAAATTGTAGAAGAGGTATTACAGCCCGAGAAACTGGCTGAAGTAATTAGAACCGGTAAACTTAATGCAAAAAGAACAACAGAAAAAACCGCTTCAGGTAAGCAGGCGCCATCAGAGAAAAAAGAAAAACAGAATTATGAAGCGAAGACTGTATCATGGTACGCGTTTCTTGATCGTCCTGCACGTTTTCGCATAGCAGTTGACAAGATGGTTTTGTACATGGAATTACAAAACTGGCAATGGAGAATGACGGCGGTAGGTTTCGATGATCTGTTAAATATGGATGATTCTGGTACTGGATCCAGGAAAGAAATCATTGCCGACGAGATTGATACAACAAATCCTGTGCCGCCTGAAGCGATCACTGATCTCGATTCAGTTAGGAAAGGTATAGCGAATACTTTTTTTCTGGGTAACAGCTTTAATGGCTATACACAGGTTGAAGGAGTTTTCTTTTATTTACCAGACAACAGCAGCAATATTAAGCCAGAAGTTACGTGGATCGATGCATTAGATGCTGAAAATCGATCAATTCTTGGAAGTTTTAGTGATAAAGAATTAGAAGACAGGAAAAAGTTTCGCCAGGGAATTAACTCAGTAAAAGGAACCTGGCATGACAAAATACCCTTGAAATCAGCAGAAGATAATATAGTTTCAGCGAAAGGTATTTGTAAAATAGAGGTTCCTACAAAAATAGAGAAATATAAGCTTGATAAGTCACACCTTAAAAAGATGCAACATAATGAGTTAACGGCAGTAACTTTATCAAAGGTTAGTAATGGAAATGTTTCTTTGAGTTATTATGTGCCATTTGCACACCCAAAAGTTAACCCGGCCATAATTGTACGAAATAAAAATGGCAAGCCATTACGGCAACGCGGCGCCTTTTCAAGTGCTCCGGAAGACCCTATTGAAAGCACCAAATTCAAACAGGCTATGCGAGGAGTAACGACAAGTATAACAATTGCGGGCACCCCGGAGAGTGTTGAGCTTTATTTCCCACTTAAGCTGAGAACCGTTGAAAGTGAGTTTACTGCAACAGCAAAACCCGAAGTAATTTTTGGTGAACTTAAATCTCCTATTACTAAAACACGTTATGAAAAACCATTACGGGAGTCCGAATTAAAAATAGTGACTAAAGAGCAGGTTCGCAAAGGTATTAATATCAGTTTCCATGAAGAAACTTACTGGGATAAAACCAGGCAACGTTATTTCAAGGTGGACTTACCGGATGTTGCTAATAGCTTTTTTGCGCGACCAAATTTTAAAAACTTGCAGGTTACATTTCAGGGTAAAGAACTTGATGTAGAACCAATGCCCAACAACATCAATCGCATATATAACGTTACTTTTTATGAAAATACGGAAGATGGGTCAGGCAAGGTGATGAATTTTGACCATATTGAAGGGGTGTTAAGGATTAAATATCCGGCAAGATTTAAAGTTTTTAAAGTTTCCCAGAATGAAACCAGGAATGATGTTCATTTAGACGGCGCTTTTTTGACTTATCCGGATGGAGATATACCATATTATTCTAATGTATTTAATACACGCTCAGTCATTGCATATGGTAAAAACAATCGACAAATTTCTCTGCTGGATAACAGTAGTATTTGGCAAAAGGGCAACAAATTAATTTTCTGGGGCAGGCCAGAGTATGTAGATGTTAAAAAGGTTGTTGAGTGGATAGATATTGAAGTACCGGTTAACCTGGGTTTGAAGGATTTACAAATAGATAAGTCTCTATATGGTATGAATTGATATCTCCCCTGATTCCCATATATGATAATCAGGGGAGTACATACAGAGCTTACTTCTGTAATGTCATATCCTGTCCACAGCACATGGGAGATTTGATCATGCCGTGGCCATCAGGACACTTGGAAACCTGTACCTTCTCACCGTCATCGGTGGTAATAGTGTCATGCGCCAGTTCCTTGTTACAGGTACCGCAAGTCATGGTGCCGATGCTCATGCCACATACTTCGCATTTATACAAAGCCATTATTTTTCCTCCGGAAATTGTCTTCTCAATATCTTAGTGATTTACTCGATTATAGAAGAACTTGCCAGCCTCACCAAGTAAGGATTGCGGAGAACCCTGTGGGGGCCATTTTCAAAGATCAAAGGCTTACCGCGTCTATTTCAATAAGCTTCTGACGAGTATCACAAATTATCCGCTGAATACCTGATCTTTTACTTGGTTTTATATTCTGCCACCAGTAAAATTACCGCTCACCAACATTGTTGTGGGAGAGTGCCTGGCAAGACTTGTCATCAAGCCCAGGCCGCCGAAGGCGCAACCCGTCCGGAATCGCTCAGGCAAAAGGACCGCAATTCTATCAAGGTGACTCTGGAGAGACTCTGCAATTGTTGTAGAGCGCCGAAGGGGCTCAAGCTCTCAGGCCACAGGACAGAGGGGCGACCAAAAATCTGTAATGTTCAGATTTTCGGTCGCCCTTTTTTTATGGCTGACATTTTCCTGGTAGGAATAAAAGCATGCAAAGAGCGATACCCGTATTCGATTTTTCAGAACAGGCCAACGTAAGTCGTATGCCAGCATGGATACGTCAGAAGATGGCCAATCCCGTGCATTATGCGCAAACCGCAAAAGCCGTTCACAACAATACCCTGCACACAGTCTGTGAAGAAGCAGCGTGCCCCAACATGTCGGAATGCTGGAGTCATGGCACCGCGACATTAATGTTACTGGGAGATACCTGTACACGTGCCTGTGGATTCTGTGCAGTAAAAACCGGCAAGCCTACCTGGCATGACAGCGAAGAAGCGCAACGCGTGGCCGACGCGGTGAAAGCCATGGGACTGGATTACGTGGTACTCACCTCAGTCAACCGGGATGACCTCGATGATGGCGGTGCTTGGTATCGAATTATTAACCCCTGATTTTCATCGCAGGCAAACCAAAGCTATTGAAATTATCTGCTCTGCTGTTGATCAGTCGCGTAGTGCTGAGCGTGATACCCAGCTGGTCTGGGGTCATAACGTCGAAACCGTGCCGCGTTTATACAGGCAGGTACGTAAAGGATCAGACTATGAACGATCACTGAAATTGCTTGAGCTGGCCGTGCAACAAAAAGATATCGAAGCCAAGTCAGCACTGATGCTTGGTCTTGGTGAAACCAGGCAGGAAGTCCTGGATGTTTTACACGACTTGCGTGATATCGGTGTACAGCGATTATCGCTTGGTCAGTATTTACGTCCCACCAAGTTTCACTTACCGGTTAAGGAATACATTACACCTGACATATTTGATGAATATGCCGATGAAGCCAAAGCCATGGGTTTCAGTTGGGTGAAGGCCGGCCCATGCCCAGATGGTGGATTTTGGTGGATGGGATATGCCAATCAATTATGGCTCTCAAATTGAAGAGCATCACCAGGTAAGAAATGATGCGGGTATGTTCGATGTCTCTCACATGACGATCGTTGATGTGAAAGGTAAAGATGCCAGGGCGTTTCTTCAAAAGTTACTGGCCAACGATGTTGCTCGTCTTAAAGATAAAGGCAAGGCGCTTTACTCCTGTATGTTAAAAGAGGACGCCGGCGTAATTGATGATTTGATTGTTTATTACATGGAAAATGACTGGTATCGCGTAGTAGTCAATGCGTCTACCCGGGAAAAAGACCTGGCATGGATTAATAAACAGGCTGAAGCGTTCAACGTCAAGATTACTGAACTGGATGGCATGGCCATGATCGCGGTGCAGGGCCCGAATGCCAGGGAAAAAGCTAATAAAGCGCTAGGTGACAAGGCAAAAGGCCTGGATGATCTTGGTGTGTTCTTTGCAGTATTACGTGATGACATGATGATCGCGCGTACCGGTTATACCGGTGAAGATGGCTATGAAATCATGTTACCCAATGAAGATGCTAGCAGTTTCTGGGCGGCATTACTGGAAGCCGATGTTAAACCATGTGGACTGGGCGCGCGTGATACCTTACGCCTTGAAGCAGGCATGAATCTGTATGGCTCTGACATGGATGAAGAGACTTCACCGCTGGAAGCTGCGCTGGGCTGGACCATTGCCTGGGATCCGGAAGACAGGGACTTTATTGGTCGTGAAGTTCTGGCCAAGCAAAAAGACGAAGGCGTTAAAAATAAACTGGTTGGCCTGGTGCTGGATGACAAAGGTGTATTACGTAATCACCAGAAAGTAATTGTTGATGGAAAGGAAGCCGGTGAAATTACCAGTGGCAGTTTTTCGCCAACTTTAGGTAAAGCGATCGCTTTTGCTCGTGTACCCGCTGATGTTGGCAGTACCTGTAAAGTCGATGTGCGTGGCAAACAACTTAACTGTACAGTGGTAAAACCTCCATTTGTACGAAATGGCAAAGCCTGTATTTAATTTTTTATTTCCTAGATTAAAGAACAAGAGGAAAAATCAATGAGCAATGTACCTACTGAACTGCGTTATACCAAAACTCATGAATGGGTTGCGCGAAATGACGATGGCACGTTAACCGTTGGCATCACTGAACATGCACAGGGCCTGCTGGGTGATATGGTGTTCGTGGAAGTGCCTGAAGAAGGCTCAACCTTTGGTGCCGGCGATGATTGTGCAGTTGTTGAATCAGTAAAAGCTGCATCGGATGTCTATGCGCCGGTAGCCGGTGAAGTTACTGAAGGTAACGAAGTACTGGCAGATGCCCCTGAAACCATTAACAACGATCCCTATGGTGATGGCTGGATTTTCAAAATCCAACCGGAAGATGAGGGCGAGTATAACGAGTTGATGGATTCAGATGCTTACGCGGAAATGATTGCCGAAGAAGAACATTAATACATAGTTATTGCGAGTCGCAATCTATGGAAACTTATTTTTGTTGTTAAATTATTGAGATAACCTTATGCCTTTTATACCTCATACTGACGATGATGTTCGCGATATGCTCGATGCCATCGGTGTCAGCAGTATTGATGAATTGTTTGATGAGATTCCTGCTGAACTGCGTTCCGGAGGGCTGGAAACAACACCTGAAGGTGTCAGTGAAATGGAAATTGCACGCATTATGCAGGAGCGTGCCGCACAGGATGAAACACGTTTGTGTTTTGCCGGAGGTGGTGCCTATGAACATCATATCCCTGCGGCGGTATGGGAAATTGCCACGCGTGGTGAGTTTTATTCAGCGTATACGCCTTACCAGGCAGAAGCCAGCCAGGGTACATTGCAACTGCTGTATGAATACCAGACCATGATGGCTAGTTTAACCGGCCTGGATGTTTCCAATGCCTCTCTGTATGACGGCGCATCCGCACTGGCCGAAGCGGTATTAATGGCAGTACGTGCTAATCGCAAATCAAAATCCAAACGCATCCTTATTCCACGTACGGTGCATCCAAGCTATCGTAAAGTTACCAGGACTATTGTTACCGGCCAGGGTATCAGCCTGGAAGAACTGGATTACGATCGTGATAGTGGCTATATCGATCCGGCCAGTTTACCGGCTGACCCCGGTGATTTTGCGGCCCTGGTGATACCTCAACCAAACTTCTTCGGTTCCCTGGAAGAGGTGGATGCATTAACCGACTGGGCCCATCAACATAATGCACTGGTTATAGCGGTTGTTAATCCAACTTCGCTCGCCTTGTTAAAATCACCTGGCGAATGGGGCACCGAGGGAGCAGATATTGCCTGTGGTGAAGGTCAGCCATTAGGTGCACCTTTGTCATCGGGGGGGCCTTACTTTGGGTTTATGTGTTGTCGCCAGGCTTTTGTACGCCAGATGCCGGGCCGTATCATTGGCCGCACCGTTGACCTGGATGGCAAGGAGGGTTTTACCCTGACGCTCCAGGCACGTGAACAACATATTCGTCGTTCCAAGGCGACATCCAACATTTGTACCAACCAGGGTTTGTTAGTAACTGCCGCAACTATTTATATGTCACTGATTGGTCCAGCCGGGCTTGAAAAAGTGGCAGCAGCAAGTCATGTAAATACGATATCACTGGTGGAAAAGTTAACTTCACTGGATGGCGTCAGCAAGGTTTTTGATCGCCCGTTATTCCATGAAGCAGTACTGAAGTTTGATTCACCAGTGGATGAGATCATCCAGGCAATGTCAGATCAGGGTATCGTTGCTGGCATCAAGCTGGAAGATGACTACCCGGAACTGGAGAACTGTTTAATGGTTTGCGCCACGGAAACCAAGACCGAAGCTGATCTTGAAACCTACAAAGAAAATATTGAACGTATCGCTGTCAGGCAAATGTCCTGTTGAACCTAAGTTGAAATAAGCCAGGAATAGTACCATGTTGATATTTGAACAGTCTAAATCAGGTCGTAAAAGCGCTGCACAGCAACCGGCGAAACTTGTGGAAGTCAAAGACATTCCTGAACAGTTTCGTCGCAAGTCAAAACCGCTATTACCGGAAGTATCAGAAATGCAGGCAGTAAGACACTTTACACGCCTGTCGCAAAAGAACTTTTCTATCGATACCCATTTCTATCCACTGGGTTCATGTACCATGAAGTACAACCCGCGTGGCTGTAATTCACTGGCGCTGTTGCCAGGCTTTGCCAACCGCCATCCACTGGCACCGGTTAATCTTAGCCAGGGTTTTTTGTCCTGCATGTATGACTTACAGGAAATTTTGAAAGATGTTACCGGCATGAAGGAGGTATCACTGGCTCCCATGGCCGGGGCGCAGGGCGAGTTTGCGGGTGTGGCGATGATCCGTGCCTATCATGATGCCAAAGGTGATACAGGTCGGACTGAAATTTTAGTTCCAGATGCTGCGCATGGTACCAACCCGGCAACTGCCACCATGTGTAACTTCAAGGTACGCGAAATTCCCACTAACAAAGATGGTGATGTGGATATTAATGCCCTGAAAGAGGTAGTTGGTCCACAGACAGCCGGTATCATGTTAACCAACCCCTCAACGCTGGGTGTATTCGAGCGTAAGATTAAAGAGATTGCCGGTATTATTCATGATGCCGGTGGCCTGCTTTATTATGATGGTGCCAACCTCAATGCCATTCTTGGAAAAGTAAAACCGGGTGACATGGGTTTTGATGTTATCCATATGAACCTGCATAAAACATTCTCGACACCACACGGTGGTGGAGGTCCTGGTGCCGGACCGGTAGGCGTGAGTGAACGTCTGATTCCTTACCTGCCTGTACCGCTGGTAGTAAAGAATGATGATCAATATCACGTTGTTACTGAGAAAAGTTGTCCTGATTCTATTGGTCGTATGTCTGCCTTTTTTGCCAACTCGGGCATTTTGCTAAGAGCTTATATTTATGCTCGCATGTTGGGCAGTGAAGGTATGAATCGTGTTGCCGAGTATGCAACCCTTAATGCCAACTACATGATGAAAAAACTCAGTGATGCTGGTTTTGAGCTGGCCTTCCCGAATCGTCGTGCCACCCATGAGTTTATCGTGACATTGAAAAAGCAGGCCAAGGAACTGGGTGTCAACGCGATGGATTATGCCAAGCGCTTGCTGGATTATGGTTACCATGCCCCCACCACATACTTCCCGTTACTGGTTCCCGAATGCTTCCTGATAGAACCAACCGAAACAGAAGCCAGGGAAGAACTCGATGGCTTCATTGAGGCAATGAAAGCTATCCAGGCTGAAGCTGAAAGTGATGCAGGTAAAGTCAAGGGCGCACCTTATACGATGCCAGTAAAACGCCTTGATGATGTGAAAGCCGCAAAAGAGCTGGATCTTACATGGAGTCCTGTAGAACAATAACCGCACGCAATAACAACATCTGGAAATAATAATGAAACCTGGAAGAACGGGGCTGAGCCGAGTATTCCACGCGGCAATTTATTCCTGGCAAGGATTAAAAGCCACTTTCAAACACGAAGCTGCATTCAGGCAGGAACTTGCACTGGCCATTATCCTGATACCGCTAGCTGTCTGGCTAACCACGGATGCTGTTGAGTTGAGTTTACTGGTTGGCAGTGTATTCCTGGTACTAATTGTAGAGCTGATAAATTCAGCTATTGAAGCTATTGTTGACCGCTTCGGTGGTGAGATGCACGAGTTGTCGGGTCGAGCCAAGGATATTGGTTCAGCAGCCGTACTCATTTCCCTGATAAATGCAGCCTTTGTGTGGGCCCTGTTCTTATATAAATACCTCTCCTAATAATTCCTGTTGGATCCTGCACCGCGGATTTATGAGTATTCAGGAAAATATACGCTAATTCAGACGCATAATTCGATATTTACCATATCTGATTGTCTAATAGTGTAAAATTGGGAATTATGACCCAGAAAGTAAGCAAAGCCCTGTCAGCAGCTATCCTGCGGATGTTGAGACCGCTGGTACGAATATTACTGCGCCATGGTATTTCCTACGGTACTTTTGCCGATCTGGCCAAATGGGTTTATGTCGACGTGGCCGACAAGGAGTTTAACTTGCCTGGTCGCAAGCAATCCGTATCCCGTGTTTCTATTATCACCGGTTTATCGCGCAAGGAAGTCTCGCGAATCCAGGCTATCGAAACTCCCGATGATGAGGGGGTGGTTCAGAAGTACAACCGTGCAGCAAGAGTAATCTCAGGCTGGCTCAGGGATAAACGCTTTAATAAATCAGATGGAAAGCCAGAGATACTACCTCTTGAAGGAGAAAACAGTTTTGCCGAATTGGTAAAAGCTTACAGTGGTGACATACCTTCACGTGCAGTCCTTGATGAGCTGGAGCGTGTAAAAGCGGTTGAACTGGTTGACGGTAAAGTCCGGTTGCTGACTCATGCCTATGTTCCTGCCGAGGGCGAGGAAGAAAAACTACATATTCTTGGGACAGATGTCGCATTATTAATTAATACCATCAATCACAATCTTGAGAATGCTCAGGAGCCTCAATTCCAGCGGAAAGTCGCCTATGACAATTTACCCGAAGAAATTCTTCCACAGCTTCGGGAAGTCAGCCGCGAAAAGGCACAGGCACTGTTAGAAGAACTGGATCGGCAACTAGTAAAACATGATCGCGATAGTAACCCTGATAGCAAAGGCAGTGGCAGGAAACGTGCGGGGCTGGGGATTTACTATTTCGAAGAAGATGTTTCGGAGGACAAGTAAATGAATACCCGATTCATGAATATTATCGCGGGACTGGTCATCAGTCTGTTGTTGATTAATTGTGGCGGAGGCAATCAGCTTGCCGAGGGCGGCATTGGTGGAACGGGTATCTCGACTGGCTCTATTACAGGATTTGGTAGTGTTTGGGTCAATGGTGTGGAATTCAGTACTGCCGGTGCAAAAATTATTGAAGAGGACGATGAAGCAGGTGCAATACCATTAAATACAGATGACTCAGATGATGTGACAGAATTAGCTCCGTACTTAAGTGAAGGCATGGTTGTTACGATTAAAGGCACAATTAATGATGATGGCGTTACAGGGGTTGCGGAGACAATTTATTATGAAGATCTTCTTGAAGGTCCAGTAGCTGGAAATCCGGGTGCAGGAGCGACCAGTTTTATCGCGCTGGGGCAAACTATACATGTAACTATCGAAACAGTTTATGGTGGTGGCCTGACAGGTATTGCAGATATTATGGATAACCAGGTTGTTGAGGTCAGTGGTTTTAGAGAAACAAATGGTGAGATACAGGCTCTGTATATAGAAAAGATAGCTGACACTTACCAGCCAGCTGATGAGTTTGAGTTAAAAGGGATTGCTTCAGTTAATAGTGCCTATGAGCTGCAAATTGGTGGATTAAAAGTTTCGACATCAGGGATTGGTCAGGTTGTTGTAGACTTTGCTGACGAGTATGTACAGGTAAAGGGAACCTTTGATGGCAGTGATTTACTTACTACATCTGAAAATGTAGTGATTG
Organism: Gammaproteobacteria bacterium; assembly: GCA_037388705.1. Taxonomy (GTDB): domain Bacteria; phylum Pseudomonadota; class Gammaproteobacteria; order UBA6429; family Thiohalophilaceae; genus JARRJY01. Next base: position 23,209 of record JARRJY010000008.1, on the reverse strand, counting down.
AGAATGAAAGTTTTGATGGAAGCGACCTAGATATTGATGGATATAAAGCTGAACTGGAAGGAATCGCGTCGACAGCGTGTGGAGCAACTGCTCCGTGTACATTTTTACTAAGTGGCGTGACGATAAGTGTAGAGACTTCCACGCAAATTTCTGGAAGCGGTGGCTCTTCAGCCGCAGACATTGTAGCGGGTAGCAAAGCCCATGTTAAAGGCATCATGCAGGGTGGTATGCTAATTGCGAACGAAATCGAAATTCAATAGGCACTTTTAAAAATAAAACCTTTCATTTAAGGGCCTGCGGGCCCTTTTTTATGTGCTAAATTTCTTTTACTATTGTGCAAAATAATTATTCGGGGAGTTTCCATGTCAGCACTTATCTGTGGTTCGTTTGCCTATGACACCATCATGGTGTTTCACGATAAATTTAAAAACCATATTCTCCCCGACAAGGTACATATCCTTAATGTTTCATTTTTAGTGCCGGATATGCGCCGTGAATTTGGTGGTTGTGCCGGTAATATCGCGTTTAACCTGAAACTACTTGGTGAAGAGCCATTACCGATGGGTACCGTGGGTAATGATTTTGCACCTTATGCCGAGTGGATGGACAAGTTCGGTATCAGGCGCGATTACGTCAAGGAAGTGGATTCCTACACTGCACAGGCCTTTATCACTACCGATGAAGATGATAACCAGATCACCGCCTTTCATCCCGGCGCCATGAGTTATTCGCATGAGAATAGTGTACACAATACCAAGGGTGTGACGATTGGTATCGTTGCCCCGGATGGCCGTGATGGTATGGTCCAGCATGCCGAGCATTTTGCCGAAGCTGGAATTCCATTTATTTTTGATCCGGGGCAGGGCTTGCCAATGTTTGACGGCTCAGACCTGATGGATTTTGCCGAGAAAGCGACCTGGATTGCACTCAATGATTATGAGGCACAACTATTCGAAGAGCGTACCGGTAAATCACCACATGAACTGGCAGAAATGGTAGATGGCCTGATTATTACTCGCGGCGGTGAAGGCTCGCATATTTATACCAGGACACATCGTCATGAAATACCATTGGCAAAAGCCAAGGCGATAAACGATCCGACTGGTTGTGGTGATGCCTATCGTGCAGGTTTGTTATACGGTTTGCTCAATGACATGGACTGGGAAACAACGGGACGCATTGCATCATTAATGGGTGCGATTAAGATCGAGTCACATGGTACGCAGAACCATGCCTTTACCATGGATGAATTCAGTGAACGCTTCAAGGAAAGTTTTGGACGCTGTTTATAGGAATAAAAGGATTTTAAGGGCAGCTGAATGTTTCGTAAATAAGCAGATAAATTTTGCCCGGAAGATTACTGAGGTGGAACATGTCGCGTACATTGTATGAAAAGGATCAACACAAGGTTGTACTATTTACCGACCTGGTTAAAGGTGATGGCATACAGGCAAACCAGCTGTATATAGAAAACCATAATCATGCAGCTATTTTTGACCCCGGTGGTGCATTGACCTACCAGCCATTACACATGGCGATATCAAAAATGGCATCGATCAAGGATCTGGATTTCGTCATTGCCACGCATCAGGATCCTGACATCATTACCTCCATGGATAAGTGGTTAATGTATACCGAGGCCAAGATCGTCATATCTAAATTATGGGAACGTTTTCTGCCCCACCTGGTACCGGGCTATATGTCTGAACATGGTGATAGTCGAATTGTGCCTATTCCAGATCAAGGTGCGATTATCAAGTTTGGTCAATGTGACATAAAAGCTTTACCAGCACATTTTTTGCACTCGGTCGGTAATTTTCATTTTTATGATACTACCAGCAAAATTTTATTTTCCGGTGATATGGGTGCTTCATTAACCGAAGGTGAGCATGGTGAACCCGTAGAAGATTTTGAACGTCACACTAAAAAGATGATTGGATTTCATCAGCGCTACATGGTTTCCAACAAGGCATGTAAGTTATGGGCTAACATGATCCGCGAACTGGATGTACAAATGATGGTGCCTCAGCACGGAAGTCCGTTTGAAGGTCAGGATATGGTTAACAAGTTCCTTGACTGGATTAGCGATCTGGAGTGTGGTGTTGATCGTATTACCCAACAATATTACCAGGTACCTGCATGAATCAAATGCCAGCCACCGCCACGCTGGTTTAACAGGTGATGGGCTGCCTGGTAAATCTTGTCCAGATCAGGGCGCTCTTCACGATCCACTTTTATATTAATGAACAGCTTGTTCATTAACTCGGCAGTTTCCGGATCTTCAAATGATTCATGCGCCATGACACCAGTGGCATGCCGAGTAGCCAATGAAAAGCAGGATAGGTTTGTCCTGCTCACGGGCAACAGTAAGCGCTTCCTCACTCCATGGGTACCAGTCTACAGGGTTATGTGCGTGCTGAAGCAGGTAAGGGCTGGTTTCTTTACTTAGCCGATTGCTGTAGATGTTGCTGCTGGTCATGGTAAAATTAATACCATAGTAAAACCTCAAGTATGATGGTTTTCCAGGTATTTGTATTGACCGCTTGTGATAGACAGCCGGGTAGGGACAGGGTAGTTTATGCAGCTTAATTGCAATTATTATGAGCCCTGTTTCGTGACAAACCAGTCCACTGTTTTAAGGTTAAAAAAGCGTGAAGAACGCCGTCTGCGTAGTGGCCACTTGTGGGTCTATAGCAATGAAGTTGACGTCAAAGCTACGCCATTAACTGCTTTTACACCAGGTCAACAGGTACGTATCGAAAGCGCCCAGGGAAAATTCCTGGGGCAGGCCTATGTGAATCCCAACACCCTGATAGCCGCTCGCCTGTTTGCGTTGCAACCGAACATACAGCTGGATGCCATGCTACTTAAAAAACGTGTTGAAAAAGCACTGGCGTTACGTGAATTGGCTTTCGATAAACCGTTTTATCGGCTGGTGTATGGCGAGAGTGACTTTCTGCCGGGCCTGGTGGTGGACCGTTTCGCGGATATCTTGTCTGTCCAGATCAATACAGCCGGCATGAATGCCATTACCGAGGACATCATCACGGTTTTACAGGAAGTTATTCAGCCGGCATCAATTTTACTACGCAATGATTCTCCCGCACGTGAGCAGGAGCAGCTGGATACCTATGTCAAAGCAGCAGTAGGAAATGTGCCTGAGCTTGTGGAGGTGGAAGAAAACGGTACCCGTTTTGTGGTTCCTCTGGCATCAGGGCAAAAGACGGGCTGGTACTATGACCATCGTATGAATCGTCTGAGATTGATGCACTACGCCAGGGGCAAGCGACTACTGGATATGTTCAGTTACGTGGGAGCCTGGGGCATCCAGGCTTTAAATGCCGGTGCCAGTGAGGTGGTTTGCAGCGATGCCTCAACCAGCTTCCTGGAACAGGCTGGTGATAACGCGGAGCGAAATGGCCACGTTGAGCGTTTTAGTGCTCTTGCAGGTGATGCCTTTGATGTTTTGAAGGCCCTGCGTGATGATGGTGAGAAATTTGATATCGTGGTGCTTGATCCCCCTGCTTTTATCAAGCGTCGCAAAGATTATAAAGAGGGTGCCCAGGCCTACCAGCGTATTAATCGCCTGGCGTTGCAGGTGATTAATGATGGCGGTTTGCTGGTTTCCGCTTCCTGCTCGTATCATATGCCCGCGGCACAGTTACTGGATGAAATACGCAAAGCAGGCCAGAAACAGGGCGACTTTATACAGGTACTTGAGCAGGGACATCAGGGGCCGGATCACCCGATACACCCCGCCATGAGAGAAACAGAATACCTGAAAAGCTGGATGTGCCGGGTTAATTCGAACATCTAGCCGGCCGGGTAAATAACAAGAAGAGATAGATAACGATGGTTGTTGATTTTGACAGGGCGGCATTTTCCATTTTTGGCTGGGATATTTACTGGTACGGGCTCAGTTACCTGGCGGCATTCATATCCGCGTGGCTGCTGGCCAGGCACCGAGCCAAACAAAAAGATTCCGCCTGGACTACCGGGCAGGTGGATGACCTGTTGTTTTACGGTGGGCTGGGGGTAATCCTGGGCGGCCGGATTGGTTATATCCTGTTTTATAACTTCAATGAGTTCCTTAATGCTCCTGCGATTTTGTTTGCTGTACGCGGGGGAGGCATGTCATTTCATGGTGGTCTGCTGGGCGTGCTGATTGCCATGTGGCTGTTTAGCAGGAAATTCAACAAAGGCTATTTTACCGTGGTGGATTTTGTGGCACCGCTAGTGCCACTGGGTTTAGGTTTTGGCCGGATAGGTAACTTTATTAACGGCGAGTTGTGGGGTGCACCGACCAGCTTACCCTGGGGTATGATATTTCCCGCCGCAGGCCCTGAACCACGTCATCCTACACCTTTATATGAAGCGTTCCTCGAAGGCCTGGTACTGTTTGCTATTTTATGGTGGTTTTCTTCCCGGCCACGCCCGGTCATGGCAGTCTCTGGCATGTTTGCCCTGTGTTACGGGATTTTTCGGTTCCTGATCGAGTTTGTGCGCCTGCCAGATGCTCATATTGGATACCTGGCCTGGGGCTGGTTGACCATGGGGCAGGTGCTCTCCATACCCCTGATTGTTGTAGGGATGATACTTTTGTATCGAAAAAGCAACAATTAATCCCTGCAAAAATCACTAATCTCGGTTGAGATTTTGCCGATAACGGGTATAGTTTTTTCATTTTTTTCAGGGTCGATGGGAGACAGTACATGTTTAAAAAAGTGCGTTTAGTAATGTTAATTGCACTATTATCAGGCCACGCCCAGTGGGCCTTAGCAGCAATTGACGGGCAAACCCGGCTTAAGCCATTCACCCTGGCTTATGAAGGCAGTAATACAAGCCTGTCAGCAATGACGAAAAAAGTAGAAGGCCGATTAAAAGCATCCGGTTTCCAGGTAATTGGTCAATATAATCCCTACTCAACAGCGAATATTTTAATTATTACCAGCAAAGAGTTGAAAAAGATTGCCGCTAAGAGTAGCTATGGTGGATTTGGTGCTGCATTAAGAGTCGCCATTACCGATAAAGATAAAAAAATTCAGGTCACACATAATAATCCCAATTATGTTGGCCTTGCCTACAACATGAAAAATGATCTGGCTAATGTGAAAACCAGGCTTAAGAAAGCCCTGGGTTACGTGAATGACTTTGGTGGTGGTGAAGGTGTCAAGGCATCTGATTTACCCGATTACAATTACACGTTTGGTCTGGAAGGCTTTACCGGTTTCTTTGAACTGGCAACATTTAAAAGCCACAGGGCGGCCCTGCAGGCAGTGGAATCCAACCTGGAAAAAGGCAAGTTTGGCATCAGCAAGGTTTATCGGCTGGATGTGCCCGGGAAACAGCAATCAGTATTTGGCTTAAGCCTGAAGGCAGACGCGGAAAGCCAGCCATTTCTGAATGATGAATATGTAATGAATATTATTGATTATCATGATACCCGTAGCACGCCACATTTACCTTATGAACTGATGGTTAATGGCAATAAAGTCATTGCCATGCACCCACATTTTCGTCTCGCGATTAATTTCCCGGATCTGAAAATGTTTGGTAAAAACAGTTTTGGCAAATTGATGGATCTGCCTTATGTCTATGAAGAATTTTTCATCAAGGCGGTAGGTGGTAAGTGGCCCCCAGAAGATAACTGGTAATAATTCTTTTACAATCAAGAAGCTGCCAAAACGCCAGTCAATGTAAATAAAGACTGGCGTTTTTTTATACAGATACGACAGGTCAGAACAGATTTTACTAATCATGTTAAGATTTAGCTCTTGTATTTAAGTATATAAAGGGTCGGGGAGACGTAGTGAAACAGTATCTGGATTTAATGAGGCATGTACGTGATCACGGCACACAGAAAGGTGACAGGACGGGCACGGGTACCAGGAGCGTGTTCGGATACCAGATGCGTTTTGATCTTGGTGAAGGTTTTCCGCTGGTTACCACCAAGAAGTGTCACCTTAAATCCATTGTTCATGAGTTGTTATGGTTTCTAAAAGGCGATACCAATACCAGGTACCTGAAAGATCACGGTGTCAGTATCTGGGATGAATGGGCTGATGAAAACGGTGAGCTGGGACCTGTCTATGGTTATCAGTGGCGTAACTGGCCTGCACCGGATGGAAAACATATCGACCAGGTAAAGGAAGTTGTAGAGCAATTAAAGAATAATCCTGATTCACGCCGAATTATTATTAATGCCTGGAACGTGGCAGATTTGCCAGATGAAACCATTTCTCCGCAGGCAAATGTTAAAAATAACAAGATGGCATTGGCGCCCTGTCACGCGTTTATCCAGTTTTATGTTGCTGAAGGAAAACTGTCCTGCCAGCTTTACCAGCGTAGCGCTGATATTTTTCTCGGTGTGCCATTCAATATCGCTTCCTATGCATTGATGACCATGATGCTGGCGCAGGTCTGTGACTTGCAACCCGGTGAGTTTATTCATACCCTGGGTGATGCGCATCTTTACAGCAACCATGCCGAGCAGGTAGAGGAACAACTTGGTCGCAAACCGTTTCCATTACCGACCATGAAAATTAACCCGGAAGTGAAAGATATCTTTGCTTTCAAATTCGAAGACTTTGAACTGGTTGGTTATGAAGCCCATCCGCATATCAAGGCGCCGGTAGCGATTTAGATTAGTATGATTATTTCCATTATTGCTGCCATGGCTGATAACAGGGTCATCGGGATCGAGAATTCATTGCCCTGGAAATTACCCTCTGACATGAAATGGTTTCGCCAGCATACTCTGGGCAAACCCATCGTCATGGGGCGCAAGACCTTTGAATCATTTGGCGGCCGTACCCTGCCTGACAGGCCAAACATTATTATCACGCGTGATAATGATTATAAAGTTGAAGGTGCAATCGTTACTCATTCCATCGATGAAGCCTTGCAGGCAGTAGGAGATGTTGAGGAGGTCATGATCATCGGTGGCGAATCTTTTTATGAACAGATGTTACCAAGGGCAGATCGTATATACCTGACCTTTGTTCATGCAGATATAAAAGGTGATGCCTGGTTCCCGGAATATAATCAATCAGACTGGAATGAAGTTGAACGGATTGAGGTCAAAGCAGATGAAAAAAATGCTTTTGATCATACTTTTGTTATCCTGGAACGAAAAAATTAATTTTTGAAGGTTGCCAGGTAATCATCGCTGGCAAATTCTTTCGCTAACGTCTGTACAATACCCCTGATAACATCAATGAACTCGTCAATGCCAGCCTGGTCTTGCTGTTTACGACAGGCGTTCATAGCAGACAACGCTACATTGATTGCGGCGTGGTAATTACCTTTTTGTATAAAGGTATTAATTCTTTCCATGTATGATTGCTTATCCATTCTATAACCATATAGCACTTCTGATGATGATGCGAGGACGGAATGGCAGGATCAGCTATGAAAATTCTTATAGCTCGATAAAAATCTATCAATATGTTTATTGTTAAATTCTTCAGGTTGCTATTACGTAAACATTAAGGTTCCGTATACGAACAGGTTTTTCAGTTAAAGAACTGATAGTAATATACTAGCCAGGTTATAGATAATCACCGGGATCTGCATCACCAGGACAGTCAACACTGATATAACAGGGTTCATCGAGATCAATGCGCAGCGCGGTAAGCTGTCCTCCCCACACGCAACCGGTATCCAGTGCATATACATCAGTTCTTTTTAGCAGGCCAAGCGTTGACCAGTGACCAAACAGGATGCGTTGCGATTTCATTTTTCTTTCTGGTACATCAAACCATGGGATGATGTCAGAAGCTTCTACTTTGGGAGTGCTGTTCTTTTTAAAATCAAGTTTACCGTCTGTGTCACAATATCGCATGCGGGTAAAAGCGTTGACTATAAAACGTAGCCTGTCCCAGCCGCTGAGTTTCTTTTTCCATTTTTTTGGTTTGTTGCCGTACATGTTATGGATAAATTCAAGGTAGTCGTCACCTTGTAATACCCGGTGCAACTCTTCAGCATATTCCAGTGCCTGTGACAGGTTCCATTTTGGATATATCCCGGCATGTGCCATTGTAAAGCCCAGTTCGGCATCGTGATGAATTAGAGGACGGTTTCTTAACCAGTGTATGAGTTCAGGACCATCATCAGCCTTGAGGATTTTTTTCAGACTCTTGTCCCGGGTGTTTTTATGGTCAGCTGCGATGGCTAACAGGTGAAGGTCATGATTGCCAAGTACCGTAATGGCACTGTTACCAAGTGCCTTGACGAATCGTAATGTTGATAATGAATCCGGGCCACGGTTTACCAGGTCGCCGGCAAACCAGAGGGTGTCCTGCTCTTTATTAAAATCAATTTTATCAAGCAGTGTTTCTAATGAGGCAAAGCAGCCTTGTATGTCACCGATTGCGTATGTTGCCATGCACTTATAATAACAGTAAAAGTAATAAAGGTTATTGTTTTTTTAATTCTATGCATCGGAACCAGCTGGTTAATGCTGCGTGTTGATCGCTGCTTACCACCAGTTCTGGGCAGTGTGACAGAACATCTTCGAATACCACGTCAGTACGTGTGGCAATATGTCTCATGATCAGGCTGAGCAGACGACGGCCTAAAGCCACTTGTCCGGGTTTGATGAATTTATCGAGTATCAGTATTTGGCCACCGGGTCTGGTGACACGTGCAGCTTCTTTTAGTGCAAGCTCAGGTTTTTCCACGATAGCCAGAATTAGGTGCATGATAACAATATCAAATTGTTGATCGGCGTAGGGTAGTTGCATGACATTACCCAGTTTTAAATCAATGTCTTTATTATAGGTACGTGCTTTATTCAACATGGCCGGCGTCAGATCAATGCCGCTATAGTTAGCACCTTTCGGTAACAAAGGAATATCAAGGCCGGTCCCAATGCCTGCGAGCAGGATGGATTTATCGTTGATATCTCCCAGTTGTTCAAGACTTTGTTTGCGCATTGGCAAGGTTGCTCGTGACACGATCAGGTCATAAACAGGGGCGAGCAGGCTATAACTGTACTTAAGCATGTTGCCGGGTTGAGTAATGCAAGTTAATGCAGGATGTGTGGTACCGAGAGGGTAAACACAGGGATTTCAGCTTCAAATTCCACACCATCATCGGCAACCATCTGGTAGGTACCGTGCATACTGCCTACTGGCGTTTCAAGAACAGTACCACTGGTATACTGAAATTGCTCACCAGGATTAAGATATGGTTGTTCACCGACTACACCTTCACCTTCAACTTCTTCTACCTTGCCGTCAGCATTGGTAATAATCCAGTGGCGGGCAAGCAGCTTGGCAGGTACCTGGCCTTCGTTAGAAATGGTAATGGTATAGGCAAAAACAAACCGGTTCTGATCAGGATCAGACTGTTCAGGGATATAGGTGGTTTGGACTTCTACCTGCGTGTTGTAATTGTCAGTCATAAATCTGTCTCGTTAAACGACTATACATTTTACCTTTGTTCATAATAGTGAATCATCAGGTAATGATCAAAGTTTGTAATTCCTGAGAAATTTTCATGTTATTGGTGATTTATTCGCGCAGTTTCCAGGTGGGTTGCTGCTGTGCATCAATAATATGGTGATTTTCTAGCCATCGGCGGGCATCTTCTGCATCCTGTTCAAACCAGGCCCTGGCTGAACCCAGGCGGAAGCTGTATCCCCAGGCATCCATATCAGAGAACATGCGCTCCTTGCCGCATTCCGGAATTAGAGCAGAAAGTAATATTTGCAAATAACAGACGCCATTTTCTTCGTCATACCCACCACCTGCATCGGTATTAAGTTTCTGACGACGCTGTTGATCCATACAAATATAATGACAGGCTTCATGCAGGGCAGACTGAACCGGGGTAACCGGTTTGATGTATAAGCGGTTATCGATAAGGCCAGCTTCGGGATCACCCCAGAAACTGCCGGGTAAATTTGTATCGTTATCAATGGTGATAACTTCAATACTATAAGGGACGAGCAGGCTGGCAAGTCGGTCGCTTGCCAGTTCGCCACAGGTCAGGTTATTACTCTCTGTCATATCAACTACGAGCTATGTTATTGCATTTTATTATCCGCCAGCCAGTTGGCCAGCTTTACAAATTGTTCAAGCCCAAGTCGTTCGGGACGTAAGCCGGGATCAATATCAAGCTCAAGTAGTACCGATTCTTCGATTACCCCTTTAAGATTATTACGAATTGTTTTCCGTCGTTGTGAAAACGACTGACTAACAACCCGGGATAATAGTTTTTCATCTTTAGCAGTAAATAGTGGGGTGCTGCGGGGTATTAGCCGAAACACGGCAGAGTCGACCCTGGGTGGTGGAAAAAATGCGCCGGGCGACACAATAAATAACTGTTCTGCCTGACAATAGTATTGCAACATGATGCTAAGGCGGCCATATTGACCATTGCCAGGCTGTGCCGTTATTCGCTCAACGACTTCTTTTTGTAGCATGAAGTGCATATCCTGGATACAGTGGCGCTCTTCCATTAAATGAAACAGCAATGGCGTTGAAATATTGTAGGGCAGGTTACCGACAATACGAAGTTTATGCTCTTCAGCATGAAGTAACGAACAGAAATCAAATTTCAACGCATCGGCACTATGAATGCTCAACTGGCCGAGGGACGCGCAGGTTTGCCGCAGTGGTTCTAGCAGGTCACGGTCCAGTTCAATCGCATCCATCTGACCAATAAGGGGTAGCAGCTGTTTGGTTAATGCCCCCTGGCCAGGACCGATCTCAACGAGGTGTTCTCCTTTTTGTGGCGCAATGGCATTCACAATACGTTGTATTACATTTTGATCATGTAAGAAGTTTTGTCCGAACCGTTTACGTGGTTTATGTGCCATTTGCTTGTCCGGGAGTTAGCCACTATGGCGGTTAGCCATTTCGGATGCCTGTAAGATAGCAGCCTGTAGACTTCCGATATTGATTTCTTCGCTACCTGCTTTCTCAAGTGCAGTACCATGATCTACTGAAGTCCGGATGACAGGCAGACCTAACGTGACGTTAACCGCCTGGCCAAAACCCATATGTTTGAGCACAGGTAGTCCCTGGTCATGATACATACTTAATACACAGTCGGTTTTGGATAAATGATAGGGGACAAATACGGTGTCTGCCGGTAAAGGGCCATCAAGTTGCAGGCCCTCGTTTCGCAGTTTATCCAGTACCGGGTTAATAACAGTGATTTCTTCGTGACCGATATGCCCCTGCTCTCCAGCATGAGGATTGAGTCCACATACCGTGATGTGCGGGTGAGCGAGTCCAAAACGACGTACAAGGTCCTGGTGAAGAATACGAATAACATTTTCCAGGTGCTCGCGGGTAAGGTGTTCGCTGACCTTGTTTAAGGGTAAATGTGTCGTGGCCAGTGCAACCCGCAAACCTTCAGTCGTAAGCATCATGACAACCTGGTCAGTATTTGTTTTCTCGGCAAGATATTCTGTATGGCCAGTAAAACTGAAACCGGCTTCATTGATAATGCCTTTATGTACGGGGCCGGTAACCATGGCAGCGAATGTGTTGTCCTGGCAACCTTCAACAGCTTTATCCAGGCATTCCAGTACATAGGCTGCATTGCCAGCATTAAGTACACCGCATTGCACAGGCTCATACAGCGCAACAGGAAATACTTTTAGATGAGCAGTTTTATTTACTTGTGCAGTGGTAGCGGGATCAAAGGTTTCAATGGTCAACGGTAGCCCTAGCTGTGCTGCTCGTTCAGATAATAACTGTGGATCAGCAATAGCTACCAGCTCAATAGTCTGTGGTTGTTGGACAAGGCGGACTAGTAAGTCAGGACCAATACCGGCAGGTTCGCCAGGGGTAATTGCAATCCTCAGGGTAGCTGCACTCATCAAAGAAAAAGAATACTGTTACTTGTTAAAGCGATATTCCACATAGGCTTCACTGCGTAATTGACGCAACCAGTTTTCAATAGCTTCATCAGTTTTACGCTTACGAATGTTATTGCTGGCCTGAATACGTTCATAAGACGTAGTGTCATCATGTTTGCGACGAGACATCACCTGCACAATGTGCCAGCCATAACGGGTTGTGAAAGGTTTACTGATTTCACCTGGTTTTAACTGGTTCATGGTATCTTCGAACTGGGGCACCATGGTACCCGGGTTGACCCAGCCAAGACTGCCACCCTCTGCAGCTGAACCCTTATCATCAGAATGAGTACGAGCGAGCAGGGAAAAATCTTCGCCGTTAATGATACGTTCACGTAACAGGTTAAGGCGTTGACGGGCTTCATCATTGGAAAGAATTTCATTGGGACGAATTAGAATGTGGCGAGCCAGGGTTTGTTGAACAATATGACGTTTGGTATCACTGCGTTTATCTTGCAGACGAATAATATGAAATCCACTGGAGCTACGAATTATTTTGCTGTAATTGCCTACAGCAAGTTCAGGTACCACATCGGCAAACAGGGTTGGCATTTCTGCCTGCTTCATCCAGCCAAGTTGACCGCCTTTTAAAGCCTGCTGTCCGCCCGAGACTGCAACCGCCATTTGTGCAAAGTCTGCACCCTGTTGTAATTTTTGTAATGTTTGCTCGGCAGTTTGTTTTGCTTTAGCGATCTGTTCAGGGGTAGCAGCTTCCGGTACGGTTATAAGAATATGTCCAAGGTTGTATTCAATGTTGCTTCCCTTGCGGTTTTTTTGTGTAGAGAGATAATTATCAACTTCCTGGGGCGAGACTTCGACACGGCTTTCAACACGACGTTGGCGCAGTTGTTTAATGATCAGTTCATTACGGATATTTTCCCGGAAGTCTTCATATTCAAAACCATCTTTTGCAAGAATCTTGCGGAAGTTTTCCAGGGTTAATCCATTACCGCGGGCAATGTTAGCAAGTACCTTGTTGAGATCTTCATCAGACACACGAATACCGACCTGCTTGGCACGATGCAGCTGGATTTTTTCCATGATCATGCTTTCAAGGATCTGACGTTGCAACACATCCTGCGGGGGCAGCTTGGTGTTTCTTTCGTTAAGCTGTTTAACCACCATACGCAGGCGATCTTCCAGTTCAGTGCGGGTTAATACATCATCGTTTACGACAACCACTGCATAATCCAGTTCAGCTATCTTTTCGGCAGGTACACTGGCCCGGGAAGGATTAGTTCCCAGCAGTAAAGCAGTAATCAACAGGGGTAAAAAACTTTTCATATATTTCATCAAAATTCAGTCAAATCCAAACGCCAAGGATACCACGTTGCTGGCACGTCCCGCAGTAACCTGTGCTTAACAGACAGCAAAATAGCCTGATTGTTCGCTACTATTATTCGAACCCGGTAATGGTGCGGCGGTTACCGATACTGGACAGGCCTTTCAGTTCCAGTTGCAGGAGGATGGATTTTTCTCTCTCGAGCTGATCCGGCAGGTTTCGATCATCCCATTGCAAAGTCAGCCCCCAGCAACAGCTGTCATAACGCAGTGCCAGCTGGGTTTCGAGGCTTTGTTCCAGCAGCAGGTCATCCAGTTGGCGGGCGGTAATCTGCCAGCGGGGGGTGATACGCCAGCGAAAACCCAGTTCGGCAGTTTTCAGATCATCACGGTCAAAGCGGTAGATGCCCTGGATTTGGACATTATTGCTGGACTGATAGGCCAGGCGGGCATTGGCGGCGGCGGTATTATCTGCCTCGATATCCCATTCCACATCAGTGCCGAGATACCAGTGGGAACTTGGTCGTGCGATAAGTTCGGCGATGATATTTGATTTTGACCGGGTCTCGATGGTATCACCGGGCAAGGTTACTTCCCGGTCAGCGTAATAAAATACCTGCCCAATCCGGGCGCTGAATAATTCAGCCCCCGTGTTGGCATGATAAAAGCGTGTTGCAAGTGCAGCCGTTAGCTGGTTGGCATCAGCCACGCGGTCTGCACCAATAAACCTGTCAGCAACAAAAAAATGATTAACATTGAAGCCGTAGATGGAGGTATCAAATACAGGCAAATCGGATTGATCCCTGTAAGGTACATACAGGTAATACAGTTGGGGTTCCAGGGTTTGTACCAGCGGCGTACCAAATAGCTGTGTATCACGTTCAAAGATTATGCCGCTATCGATACTGAACATTGGCAGGTTACGATAAGGATTTTGTTCTTCACCAACAGTAGTTTGATCAAGCTGGTACTGGGTATGACGCAAATTCAACCTGGGAATGAAGAAAGTTGCAGCTGTGCGAATCGGGTAACTGATTGCAGTATTCAAATCAAACCGGTTACCTATCACCTTATCATCAGGATGATCAAACCGTACCAGTTCCGACTCAACATAGAAATTAAATTTTTTATTCTTTTCAATATTACGGCTTGTAAACGTTAACTGGGGTAAACGACGGTAAGGTTCTTCACCTGATAAAGTCTGGTAACTTTGCACGTTTGCAGTAAATTGCCAGTTACGGGAGTTGTAATTAACAGTACCCTGGCGGTTCAGGTGTGTGAGACTGATATCTTCCAGTTTGTCTGAAAAATCCTCGACGTGATTGACATCGGCTACATAGTTATAGTCAATAGAAGTACTCCAGCCGGAAGGTGACTGGCCTTTATGAATCCAGCGCGCACGCTGACGATCATCGTGGTATTCCTTGTCGTCGTTCAGGTAATCCAGTTCCAGTTGGCCGGCACTGTTTTTATTCAGGTATCGCCATTCGCTCAGTAACATGGTGCCACGTTTGGACATTACCCATGGTGAAATGGTGGCATCCATATCGGGTGCAATGTTCCAGTAATAGGGAATTAGCAGTTCACTACCATGTTGTTCAGAACTGCCAATATTGGGAAATAAAAATCCGGATAACCGTTCTTCACCAATTGGAAATCGCATATATGGTAAATAGAAAAAGGGTACCCCTTTAAAACGGAGCACAACATCATCGGCGTAGCCCTGGTGTTTTTCATTATCCAGTTTAATTTCGTCGGCACTAAGTAGCCAGTCGGTTTTGTCAGGATCACAGGTGGTATAACGCGCGTTTGTCATTATGGCCAGGTTTTCTGATATAACCCTGATACTGTCAGCTCCCCCATGTGCACGCTGTGTGGTAGTAAACAGGATGTTTTCCAGGTTACTTTGATTGTCATCAATATGAAATTCAGCCTTGCTGGCCTCTATTTTAATTTGCGGGGTATTAAACTGTACCTTTCCCTGTGCCTGTAAAAAGTTTTCATTTTGCTGGTACTCAACCCTGTCCGCAGTAATAAACTGATCATTGCGGCGAATATCCACATTGCCTGTAAAAATGCTGACGTTGTCTTTCGAAAGGCTGACATGATCTGCCTGGATATGGGTCTGATCATCTTTTTGTTCGGGACCAGAAAATTTTGGTTGATAAACAGGTGAGTGACACAAATCATTTTGTTCATCATTTGCCATGGATAAAACAGGGAGACAGGTCATTACCAGCAACGGCAAAATGCTGAATAATCGATAATTGTAAGATTGAGTAGACATTATTATTTTTTGTGTCCTGGCCCCGGGAATAATTCCAGTGGTGGAAGTTATCAGCTAGCGCGACTTATTGTAATATATAAGGTATAACCTCATCTATCTTTTCTTAAATTGTGATACAGGAGAAACCTGCTTGGATAAACGGTTTGAAGCGCTGCAGCAATGGCTGGAACAGGTGCTGGGATTCAGTAACTACCAGATTGCCCCGGCATCTGCGGACGCCAGTTTCCGCCGCTATTTCAGGGTACGACATAATGACAGCAGTCATATTGTTATGGACGCACCACCGGGAAAAGAAGATTGTAAACCGTTTATTCATTTATCAGGAATACTGGATAAGCTGGGGCTGCATGTGCCGGTCATCAAGGAAATGGATTTAAAGCAAGGTTTCCTGTTAATGACTGACCTGGGAACACAGGTTTACCTGGATAAACTGAATACAGATACTGCTGATGCCCTGTATGGTGATGCTATTAAGGCATTAATCAGGATGCAAACCTACAAGGGTAATAACATACCTGACTATGACCGGGTACTCTTGCTTAACGAAATGGAACTTTTTCGTGAATGGTATCTTGGCCGGCATTTAAATCTCGAGCTTGATCATAAACAACAGGCCATGATTGATAATGCTTTCGCACTACTTGCGGAGGAAGCCTTGTCACAACCCAGGGTACTGGTACATCGTGATTATCATTCTCGAAACCTGATGCTATGTGAAAAAAATAATCCCGGCATACTCGATTTTCAGGATGCCGTGATAGGTCCGGTAACCTATGACTTGGTTTCCCTGTTACGTGATTGTTATATCAGCTGGCCTTTACAACAGGTACAAGACTGGGTGTTTGGTTACTATCAACAAGCCACCCAGGCAGGTATTTTAAATAATATCGATCTGCCACAATTACAATACTGGTTTGACTTAATGGGAATACAGCGACATCTCAAGGCGGCCGGTATTTTTGCACGTTTAAATTATCGTGATGGCAAGCCAGGATACCTGGATGATATTCCGCGCACGCTTGGCTATGTTAAAGTTGTGGCAGCGAATTACCCACAGTTATCTGATTTTGCAGCGTTTGTTGAGCTGATAACACGGGATACAGAATTAACGGCGGAATCATAATGAAGGCAATGATACTGGCTGCCGGGCGTGGTGAACGCATGCGGCCCTTGACCGATAATACACCCAAACCATTATTAAAGATTGCCGGCAAGGCCTTGATTGAATATCACATTGAAGCACTGGCCAGGGCCGGCATTACCAAGCTTGTGATTAACTGCGCCTGGCTAGGCCAGCAAATCATGGATAAGTTGGATGATGGTAATCGTTTCGGGGTAACAATTAGCTATTCTGATGAAGGTGAGCAGGCACTGGAAACAGCGGGAGGTATTATCAATGCATTGAGTCTTTTGGGAAATGATCCCTTCGTGGTGGTAAATGGTGATATCTGGTGTGATTATGATTTTTCACGCCTGCCTGAAAAACCAGCCGGGCTGGCGCACCTGGTTATGGTTGAAAACCCTGAACATAACCCGGCAGGAGATTTTTCACTGCAGGATAATGGTTACCTGCATACAGAAGGTAATAACAAGCTGACCTTCAGTGGAATCGGTGTTTATGATCCTGGTTTGTTTTCAAACTTACCGAACAACAAGCAACCCCTGGCACCGCTGTTAAGAAAGGCAATGCAACAGGAAAAGGTAACTGGTGAAAAATATACCGGGCAGTGGCTGGATATTGGTACACCTGAAAGGCTTGACGAGTTAAATCAACGTCTGGGTTAATGGATTTATGGGTGAAGAAATTGATGTAGGGCAGTTTAGCGAAGAAGACTATTTACGTTTTCAGCGAAAACTGCAGGAAGAAAACCGGTTGTTACACCAGTGGTTTTCCCAGGACAAGATGGATGACAGAAAACCGGTTGCAGGCTTTGAGCTTGAAGCATGGTTACTCGATGAAAATTACCGGCCAGCACCACTGAATGAAGCCTACCTGCAAAAGCTGGCAAGTCCTTTAGCCAGCCCGGAACTGGCCAGTTTCAATTTTGAAGTCAATAGTACCCCGCAGGATCTGCGGGCCCATGCCCTGTCGACACTTTATAGTGAACTGGTACAAACCTGGAAAGCCTGCCAGCAGACGGCACAGGGTATGGGTTGCCAGTCAGTCATGGTAGGTATTTTGCCAACATTACAAAATGAAGATCTTAACCTGGCCAATATGTCGAAAATGACGCGCTACCGCGCACTGAATCGTGAAGTGATACGCCAGCGCCGAGGTAAGCCATTGGTGTTTGATATTAATGGCATTGAACACTTACATGTTACTCATCGTGATGTAATGCTCGAAGCGGCAGCGACCTCTTTTCAGATCCATATCCAGGTAGCCCCGAAAAAGGCTGCACGTTTCTACAATGCCAGTATCATTGCTTCCGGTCCGATGGTTGCAGTCAGTGCCAATTCTCCTTTCCTGTTTGAGAAAAACCTGTGGGATGAAACACGTATTCCTGTTTTTGAACAGGCCGTTGCCGTTGGTGGGTATGGTGGTGCAGCGTTTGGACCCATTAAACGGGTTACCTTTGGTAGTGGTTATGTACGAAACTCACTACTGGAATGTTTTGACGAGAATGTTGATCATTATCCTATCCTGTTACCAGTG
The DNA here is from genome assembly GCA_037388705.1 of Gammaproteobacteria bacterium. GTDB lineage: Bacteria > Pseudomonadota > Gammaproteobacteria > UBA6429 > Thiohalophilaceae > JARRJY01. The sequence goes on along the minus strand of JARRJY010000008.1, from coordinate 5,110 downwards.
GACTACCAGGATGATGATGAGCGTTTACACCACCTGCGGTTACATAACGGTACCATCTGGCGATGGAATCGACCGTTAATTGGTTTCGACGAACATGGACAGGCCCATCTACGCATTGAACACCGGGTTGTACCGGCAGGTCCCAGCCTGGTTGATACAATTGCCAATGCGGCTTTTTATTACGGAATAGTAGCGGCACTGGCAGAAGAGGAAGTTGCTCCCGAGTCAAAACTGTTATTCGATAAGGCACGCGATAACTTTTACAACGCGGCCCGACATGGCCTGCGCGCCAACATGCAATGGCTGGATGGTAAACAGTATAATATGCGTGAGTTGTGCCTTGATAAATTGTTGCCCATGGCTAAACAGGGGCTTGACCTGTTAGGTATAGCCAGCGATGACAGTAATGACTACTTATCAATAATCGAACATCGATTATTACAGGCTACCAATGGCGCAACCTGGCAAAGGCATTTTATCGATAAGTATGGGAAAGATATGACACTAATGTTAAAGGCATATATGGAAAGACAGAACTCCGGTGAGCCCGTGCATGAGTGGACAATTTAAAACGGGAAATTGAATGAAACTCGAAATATTCGATCATTTGCCTGAAGGCATATTACAGTGCGAGGCCAGTGAGTTACACAAATACTTACCTGGTCCCAGCCTGATCAACCTGCAGGGGCAACGCGATGAAGTTCTGTTTGTTTCCATTATGTTACATGGCAATGAATATACCGGTTGGGAAGCCGTTAAAAAGCTATTAGCAGAATATCAGGATAAGGCTTTACCCAGGTCAATCAGCCTGTTTATTGGTAACGTAAAGGCGGCACGCGAAGGATTACGACTGCTTGATGAGCAGCATGACTTTAACCGTATATGGAAACTTGACGGTGACAGTGATGAACACCGCATTGCCGGGCAGGTACTGGATGAAGTAAAAAAATTAAACCCGGTGATAGCCGTCGATATCCATAATAATACCGGGCTGAATCCACATTATTCTTGTGTAAACAAAACTGACAGGGACTTTTTACACCTCGCAACATTGTTTTCACCTGTCCTGATTCAGTATTATCTATGGCCATGGCAGAATACTGTCCTGCAGTAACGGTAGAGTGTGGTAAACCTGAAGACACGGCGGGTGTTGAACATGCCTATAACTTTGTCAATGCTTGCTTACACCTTGATCATTTCCCTAATCATGATATTGCCTCACAGGATATTGATGTGTTCCATACTGTTGCAATAGTGAAGATCCCTGAAGATACTAGTATTGGATTTAATGGTGATCAGGTTGATGTACGCTTTATTGATAACCTTGATAGGCTTAATTTTAACGAATTACCTGTTGGCACACGCCTGGCTAATACAACGATAAGTGAAGATATTCCTTTGCTGGTAAAGGATGAGCATGGTAAGGATGTAACCAGTCGATATTTCTCTAACATGCAAGGAGAACTGGTAACCAGTATCCCTGTTATGCCATCCATGCTGACACTGGATAAAAAGATCATAAAACAGGATTGCCTGTGTTACCTGATGGAACGTTATCCACTTGGTAGCTAAATACACAGGTAATAGCTAAAAACTATTACCTGTTTACATTAACTGGCTTCTTACCATTCAATACCACTGCCCACATTATGATGTTGTTCATCACTCCTGGCAGGTTCTTTAGGCACAGGAGGAACAATAGGTTTGCCGCCTGTTGCAATGACAATATAGTCAGCTGAATATTGTTTGCCATCAGCTTCTACGGTTTTTACGGTTTACAAAGCGTGCTTAACCCTGGGTATGATCAATGCCAATCTTGTCAACATAATCATTCCAGTAGCTATTTATATTACTGATGTAATTCTCGCATCCTGATACCAGCTGTTGCCAGTCTGTTTTTTCGCGTTGCACAGGTATACCGAAATCATTGGCATCCTCAACGGCATGGGCCAGGTTGGCGGCATACCACATCACTTTTTTGGGACACAACCATTATAAATGCAGGTACCACCCATCTTGTTACCTTCGATGACGGCCACGCGGTTACCGAATTCAGCAGCTTTTTCAGCCACGGCAAGGCCGCCGATTACTATCAAGTCATATTGCTGCTGTTTCATAATATTCTCATGAGTTCTAAAAAGGGTGGCTCAATAAATGAGCCACCAAGGTTTGCCCAAAGGGGAAGGGCAGGAGTGCACGGGAGGATACTTTCCCTTAGGCCGCTTTATCTTTAGCAAGATAAGCTTCCAGGTCTTCCGAGCCACCAATGTATTTACCATTTATGAATACCTGGGGTACGGTAGACTTGCCGGATACCGCGCGAATGGTCGCTTCCGTATAATCGTGATTCAGTACCAGTTCTTCGTACTGCATACCAGTTTCATTTAACATGCCTTTTGCACGCACGCAGTACTCACATCCTTCACGGGTGAAGATAGTGACATCAGCCGGTTTTTCGGCTTCTGGCGCAATGTAATCCAGCATGGTATCTGCATCAGATACTTCAAATGGGTCGCCTGGCTTGTTAGGTTCAACAAACATTTTTTCGACAACACCATCTTTAATCAGCATTGAGTAACGCCATGAGCGTTTACCGAAGCCCAGCTCAGCCTTGTCGACCAGCATACCCATACCTTCAGTGAAGTCACCGTTTCCATCAGGAATGAAGGTAATATTGTCGGCATGTTGTTCAGCCTTCCATTCATTCATAACGAAAGCATCGTTAACTGAGATACAGATTACCTCGTCGACACCGTGCTTCTTAAATGTTGGTGTTAACTGGTTATAACGTGGTACATGTGTTGATGAACACGTTGGTGTAAAGGCACCTGGCAGTGAAAATACAATTACCGTTTTACCTTTAAACACATCATCTGTTGTTACATCGACCCATTCGTGGTTGCGACGAGTACGGAATGTAACCTGTGGTATATTTTGACCTTCACGATTCTCAAACATTTTCTTTTCTCCTGTATCAATCATTTAATCTTAAAAAGTTACGCAATCACATGTTGTTCATGGTGCTGTTCAACACGTTGAATTCGTTTCCAAACCTGTTCGTGGAAGTGATAAGCAACGGTGTTAATGGCCGGTTCAACCAGGGCGATAGCACCACCAACGAGAACGCTGCCTGTCATCAGGTATCCAACCAAAAAGGCGACGCTAAAGTGCACTACGGCGAAACTCATTGTCTTGGTCATTGCTTTATCCTCCTTCCAACAATCTTGTTGTTACGGGAGGAATTATGGGGATATCCCAGTAATTGTTGAAATCGTTTGTTTCTACTATACTGATAGACAATACCAATCATTGATTTTTGAGCTAATAGATAAATCCTGAACTATGAATTTAAGAGAGCTGGAATACCTGGTTGCCGTTGATGAAGAACAGCATTTCCACCGAGCGGCAGAGCGCTGTTTTGTCAGTCAGCCAACCCTCAGTGGCCAGCTGAAAAAGCTGGAAGAAGAACTGGGTGTTTTGCTGGTGGAGCGTAATAACCGCCAGGTTGCCATGACCCAGGCGGGTAAAGCGATTGCCGAACAGGCGCGCAAAATCCTGGCTGAAACACGGTCCATCAAGGATATGGCGCAATACTTTCAGGATCCCCTGGTCGGCGACCTGCATGTGGGGATTATTCCTACCCTGGCGCCATACCTGTTACCGATAATAATGCCTGCCCTGAAACAGCAGTTTCCGAGGCTCAAGATCTGGCTATATGAGTATCAGACCAGGCCGTTGCTGGAGAAAATGCGCCGGGCAGAACTGGATGTTTTGATACTGGCATTACCCGTAGAAGCTCACGAATTCACTGAACTTGACCTGTTTCGTGAACCATTTCGACTGGCGGTAAATAAGAGCGAAAAACTCGCCAAACAAAAATCGATCACGATGGGTGATATTTCGAAACACGAATTATTACTACTGGAAGAAGGGCATTGTCTACGCGGCCATATCCTTGACGCATGCGTGATAGCGGATGTTACCGAGTCTTCCCAATTCCAGGCTACCAGCCTCGAAACGTTACGCCACATGGTAGGTGAAGGCATGGGTATGACATTAATACCAGAACTGGCTGTGCCGGCCACAACACGCAAGGCAGATTTGATTCATTACATTGAATTTTCTGATCCCAAGCCATACCGGCGTGTTGGCATGATATATCGAAAAAACAGCTACCGGGAAGAAACGTTTATAGAAATAAGTGAGTTGATCAAATCGGTCTTGCCTGTGAAAGTGTTTTTCTAAATTCAAAAAATAGCTATGTTTAAGCTAATTCGAATTCCAAAGCAGGAATGCGTAGAGGTAATCACACTGGCAGGCAGATGATAGAACTTGTACAGTTAAATAAAACACGAAGGAAAACATGGGTAAAGATATTGATAGTCAGGAAATCGCCAGGCAGTTACTAACAGTGATCAGTAACGACACCATGCTGTGTACCCCCGTTTATTTAGAAGAGATCGAATCAGAACATGAGGTGGAAACGTGGGAAGATGCCCCGTTGGTCTACTTGTGGAATGAAGACCGGCAGACAGGAGCATTCAGCTTGTCGGTCAATGGTAAGCTTGTCGAGGAACGCTTAGAGACCCTTGTTCCCCGGGAGCATGAACAGTTTGAACTGATTCGTGATGGGGTGATTAACGCAATAGCACAAACTGCGCAAAATTCTGTGGTTGAGACCTGTGAACAACTTGGTGCTTATCCAAGCAAGATCTTTGGAAAAAATAAAGATGCGTGACGTCTAACGACCCATACCAGAACAAGCAATGCGCGTTCAGGGCATGCTGAATGAAACGCCGAAGGCGGTTCTGCAGTGAAGCGGATAATAAATAAACTAAGAAATGAATGACCGCTACGACCCCAAAGCGGACATTCAAAATATTATAAAAAAACATGGATAAGAGTAATAAGAAGCCATTTATACCGAGAGACAAACCTAAATCGTGGGTGCTTTTTGTATTGTTTCTTTTGGCGGCATTATTAGTCGCAGCACCAATTACAATATTAAGGATATATTTTGATCTGGGAATTGTTAAAAAGCTTAGAACCACGTTGTTTATTATATGAATCTTAATTTCATTCCCATTATATTTTGTTTTTCTTGACGGTA
>JARRJY010000007.1:5933-36971 GCA_037388705.1 Gammaproteobacteria bacterium | reverse complement strand
AGGGTGGGCAAGTGTTCGTCCTTTACTATCAACAATGGCAGAATGGCCTTTTTCACCAAAATGAATATTCCGCCGTAATTTCTCAATTGCATCTAGCTTCAGTTCACCAACAAGCACGTTACGTAGATTGCCGTTCACCGATACGGGATAGGCGACAAAAATGGTAGGATGACCGGTCAGTTGGCTCCGCTCAACATTCGAAACCGACCAGCTTTTCGTTTCCTTAACGGCCTGGATGGCTGAATTGTTTTTATAGACTTCCAGGTTTCCTTTATCTTGTGTATGGATATCCATTGACGGAACAAAAAAGATGGTTTTCCCCTGGAGGCTGATTAATGCCAGCGATGAAAAATCTTCAAAATAGGGACGTGATTCTTTAATAATGGTGTTTATTTGTGACTGGTTGTCTCCACGTTGCATTCCGTTAGCGATGGATTGGGTGAGTATACCCATCATGCGTCGTTTATCAGCGATATAGATGCGGATCGGGGCAGCCATGTTCATGGCCAGCAGACGATGTTTTTCATTGATTTCGCGCCAGGCATTATGCCAGGCGGCATCGGACACCTTGATCCCCAGTACGGTAATGGGGATCAGGGAAATAATGAAGAAACTGATTACCAGGAGCTGGTTAATTGGCCTGGCAAAGACAGAGTGCGTAATTTTTCCCATTAATGATTTCGACAAAATAATATCCCTATTGATTAGTTATATATCGTCATTTTAGGGCAGACTCTTAAATAATTTATTGGCATAGTATAAATAGGGAATAACAGGGTACACTTGAATATACGAAAAATGAAGCACGCTTTCTGCCCCGTTGCTGAGAATTTGTTATCGTTTATTTTTTCATTTTACTGGTAAGTCAATGAGCCACGAACATCACCATCATCACGAAGTTGAGTCTATGGGCGATCGTCCCCTGATAGTCGCCATTGCCTTTAATATGCTACTGACAGTGGTGCAGGTGATCGGCGGCCTGGTTTCCGGCAGCCTTTCATTAATTGCCGACGCCCTGCATAACTTCAGTGATGCCAGTTCGTTGTTGATTGCCTGGGTAGCTCGCAAGATTGGCCGGCAACCGGCTGATCATTTCCGGACGTTCGGTTATAAACGTGCCGAGGTGATTGCGGCACTTGTTAACCTGGTATCGCTGGTGTTGATTGGTTTATACCTTATCTTTGAAGCGATCACGCGTTTTGTTGAACCACAAGTGATCGAAGGCTGGACCGTGATCATCGTGGCAGGTATTGCACTGGTGGTAGACCTGGCGACTGCCCTGTTAACCTACCAGCTCTCCAAAACCAGCATGAATATTAAAGCAGCATTTTTGCATAACGTCTCGGATGCGCTGTCATCAGTCGGTGTGATTATTGCCGGTTCAGTTATCCTGCTTTATCAATGGTACTGGGTAGATACCTTGTTAACGTTACTGATAGCAGGTTACGTGCTTTACCAGGCAAGTACCCTGTTACCGGCGACCATCCATATCCTGATGCAGGGCACACCAGAAGGCATCGTGATTGATGACGTTATCAATAATATGTTAATGATCAACGGCGTGAGTAATGTGCATCATGTGCATATCTGGCAACTGGATGAACATCGCAATGCCCTGGAAGCCCACGTGGTCATCGAGGTGCCTGGTGAGATGGAAGTGGTGAAGAATAACCTCAAACAAGAGTTACTTGAAAAATATGCCATTGATCATTCCACGCTGGAGTTCGAGTTTTCTCCCTGCGGAGAAGAATGACAATAAGCGGGGAGCGTAACCACGTTGATTGAAAATGTGTTAACCTGTTAATTATTATCGAATCATGCATGATGGACAGGAGGTCCAAAAAGTTTATAGCTATGCAACCTATCGTTTCCATATCCAATGTTTCCAAGACCTACACCAATGGTTTCCAGGCACTGAAGAATGTCAACCTGGATATTCAACCAGGTGAAATCCTGGCGTTACTTGGACCTAACGGGGCGGGCAAGACCACGCTGATTTCCATTATCTGTGGCATCGTCAATGCCAGTAGCGGGACCGTGAAGGTTAGTGGTCATGATAATGTTTCTGACTACCGCGTCACGCGTGGACTGATTGGCCTGGTTCCGCAGGAGCTTACCCTGGGTGCGTTTGATAAAGTCATCAATACCTTACGTTTCAGTCGTGGTTTGTTCGGCAAAAAGCCGGACGAGGCCTACCTTGAGCAGGTACTTCGGGACCTGACACTGTGGGAAAAGAAAAACAACACTATCCTGTCTTTATCCGGTGGTATGAAACGACGGGTACTCATTGGCAAGGCGCTGGCCCATGAGCCGACAGTGTTGTTCCTTGATGAACCCACGGCGGGCGTCGACGTGGAGCTGCGCAAGGAAATGTGGACCCTGGTTGAGCGGCTGCGCAAGTCGGGCGTTACCATCATTCTTACCACCCATTATATTGAAGAAGCCGAGGCCATTGCCGATCGGGTAGGGGTTATCAACCAGGGTGAACTGCTACTGGTGGATGACAAGCATGCGCTCATGCATAAACTGGGAAAACGGCAATTACTGATTGAACTGGGCAGCGTGTTAACTGATGTGCCCGGGAACCTGGCCGCATGGAAGCTTGAGTTATCCAGTGATGGTACACAACTGGTTTACACTTATGATCCGCACAACACGCATACGGGGATCAATGAACTGTTACAGGCTATTACCGGGGCCGGGCTGTCCATCAAGGATTTGCATTCGACCAAAACATCACTGGAAGAAATTTTTGTTAACCTGGTAAAGAGAACATCATGAATCTTTACGCCATACGGGTAATCTATAAATACGAAATGCTGCGTGCCTTTGAAACGGTCGCGCAGAGTTTTGCTTCACCCGTGCTCACCACCGTGCTGTACTTCGTGGTGTTTGGTTCGGCCATTGGTACGCGTATCGATACTATTGATGGCGTGGCTTATGGTTCTTTTATTGTTCCGGGACTGATGATGCTGGCGATCTTAACGCAGAGTCTTGCCAACGCATCGTTTGGTATTTTCTTTCCCAAGTTTACCGGCCAGATCTATGAACTGTTGTCCGCCCCGATCTCCTTTATGGAGATACTTATCGGTTACGTGGGGGCAGCAGCGACCAAGTCCTTCATCATTGGCTTGATCATTCTTGCCACGGCAGGTTTTTTTGTGCCCGTGGAGATAGCCCACCCTTTCTGGATGGTAGGTTTTCTTATCTTAACGTGCATTTCCTTCAGCCTGTTTGGATTTATTATCGGTTTATGGGCCACGGATTTTGAAAAGCTACAACTCATCCCGCTACTGGTGATCACACCACTGGTTTTTCTTGGTGGGACCTTTTACTCGATCGAGATGTTACCATCGGCGTGGCAAACCATTTCGTTGTTTAACCCGGTGGTGTATCTCGTTAGTGGATTTCGCTGGAGTTTTTTTGAAATTGCAGATGTCAGTGTTGGCCTGAGCCTGGCAATGATACTGGTATTTCTTGGCACCTGCTTGCTCATTGTCTGGTGGATGTTTAAAACGGGTTACCGATTGAAGCAGTAGTTAGTCACGTTTAACAGGAAACCGGCATGATTTATTTTTCATATGGTTCAAACATGTCCTTTAAGCGACTCAACGCCCGGATTGCAAATATATCAAGGCTTGGCGTTGCAACACTGTATGAACATGATCTCCGCTTTCATAAGGTCGGTAACAAAGACGGTAGTGGAAAATGTGACATCCTTGAAACGTATGACCCGGAACATACCGTTATCGGCGTGGTGTATAAAATTGATCCCCTGGAAAAACATATACTGGACACCCACGAAGGTCTTGGTAACGGTTACGAGGAAAAACAGATCAGCGTGGAAATGAATGGTGATCGGATCAGTGCCTTTACTTATTATGCAACGCATATTAACCAGGCACTCAAACCTCTACATTGGTACAAGGAACATGTGTTGCGGGGTGCTCGTGAAAACAAGTTACCCGAATATTATATTCAGAAAATACAAATGATCGATTCAATCACTGATCAAGATTTTGAACGCCATACACGCGAGTTAGCAATCTATTCTTTACGTTGATGAATGTACAAAGTGAAAACGTTAGCCTGGTACGCTAAATCACGCACCCGTCATTCCCATTCAAGTTCTTCATAGACTTTCTGTGCATTTCGGCCTTTCAATGCATCATAATTTTCCAGGTACTTGAAACGTGACTGATCAAGTTTCCCCACGCTTTCTATGCCACCACCCTGTTCCATAAACCGGGACACGGTGGTGCGTAGAAATACCAGGTAATCATAGGTATCTGCCCGGGCCTGTTTCAGATCGGTCACCTGGCCATGACCGGGTACCAGGATTTCAGGTTTGAATTTGGCCATGCCTTCAAACACGGATACCCAGCTTTTGCTGTTTGATTCACCACCTACCCCGAGCATTCTATCCACATAAACAATATCACCGCTAAACATGATTTTTTGCGCGGGTAACCAGACGAAACTGTCCCCGGGGGTATGGGCTTTGCCAAGGTGATGCACCTCAAAGGTCACTTTTCCCAGCCTGCCTTTATATACGGTATCGAAAACTTCATCGGCATAAACCGCCTCGGTATTTTTGAGTCCCTTGTCGCCCACCAGGTTGCCCAGCATGAAAAACTGATCCTGTTGACGCGCCTTGTGATCGGCCACCGCAGCTTTACTGGCGATGATTTTGGCACCAAGTTTCTTGAAATAACTATTTCCCATCCAGCGATGGTCCTGGCCACCGGTATTAATCACCAGTTTTACCGGTTGAGTGGTCACCGTTTTAATCAGCTTATGGATTTCTTTTGCCCCCCGGTAGGTACCACCCGGATCAATCAACAACACACCTTGTTTGGTAACAACAAAGCCAAAGTTCGCATTATTGCCCAGGTTAACTTTATCGCGGTTTCCCAGCGGGCCAATTATTGCGTAGACGTTGTTGTCCAGCTTCTGGAGTTTTAACACGTTAGCGGCAGAGGCGGTGGTTGCCAGGCCCAGAAGCAGGGTGAGGAATAACATCTTGATGAGCGGGGCTTTATTCATTTCCAGGTTCCTGATACAAAAAACATGACAAGAAAAGGGTAATACAATTTTAGCAGGGAACAAGTGTAAACGAATTGCAGAGTTTCCCCAATAATGATTTCTGCATTGATCAGCTATATAAATAGAATAAAAAAATAATTTTTGGTGATATTGATCGAAATTGCCAGGTATTCAAGTGATGTAAACAGAACTTCAGCAGGAAAAAGCCCGTATTAGCGGGCTTTTTTACAGTCGTATTTTGTTTATCTGTTTAAACCTGACAGGGCATAAAAGGAGATCCTAACCACGGGTGCCTGGTCACCTGGTTATGACTGGTGTGAATAGCGGGCAAACTTGCGCATCACCTGGTTTTGCTTGAATAACGCGGAGTCAACCAGTCTTGGTAACAGGCCGTTGATTCGCACAAACAAGGATTCCGGGAAACCAAGGTAGACATCTTTCTTGTCCCGGGTAATAGCCTTGACTATCTTCTCTGCCACCATGCCCGGGTTGTCCATGTTCATTTTTACCTTTTCGGCCATTTCATTAACCGCCGGCGAATTTAACGTGGTTTTGACAGCACGCGGTGCAACATAAGTCACGTTGACATTGTTGCCAGCTATTTCACGACGCAGCGCTTCAGAAAAACCACGTAATGCAAACTTGCTGGTGGAGTAAGAAGAGAAATAAGCAAAGGCAATGGAACCAAACGTGGAACCAATATTGACTATCTGCCCGGACTGGCGTTCCAGCATTTCTGGCAGGATCCTGCGAGTCAGTTGCATGGGAGCGACAACGTTAACCTTCAGGATGCGCTCAATCATTTCAGGTTGTTGCTCACTGAATTCAGTAAACTCGGTGATCCCGGCACTGTTGATCAAGATATCGATACCACCAAAGCGGGCATGCATATCATTAATGATCTGTAGTTGCCCCTGTTCGGTGGTGATGTCTGCAGGGATACCAATGATGTCACTATGGAAATCGAGTAATTTTTTTCGTAAACGGTTCAAGGCATCATGACGTGTTCCGACCAGGCCGATTTTGGCGCCGTGTTTTGCCAGTTCAACGGCAATTGCCTGGCCAATACCGCCACTTGCACCGGTTAAAACAACACGTTTATCCTGCAGCTGCATGTTTACTCTCCTCTAAATATTCCAGTGGTAAGGTGCGAAAAATGTCGCCGTACAACTTGTAAAATATGTTGGCGCAATGAATGATAGCCTGTTGATCGGCTTCATCATCAACGCGGTTCATTAATGATTCGAAAAAATCGACGTGCTCAAGATCCAGCGCCCCATGAGAATACAGGTAACTGAAAGCTTTTTTGGGCAGATCCAGGTTTTCGCGAATATGATCAGCCGCGGTAGAGGCAGCAACAATACTGGTGCCTTCCAGTACCTGCACCATGCCAAAGAAACCGAGAGGGTTATTGCGGGTGATGGTATCGTAGGCGTAAGCGACCATGAGTTCCGTTGCAAATGAGGGCTGACCATGACGTACCTGCTCTGCATCAAATCCACAGGCAGCAATGTCATTGAGGATCCATTCCTGGTGACCCAGTTCTTCTTCAATGTAGTGGGCAATCGCATCACGCAACCATTCTTTTTCAGATGGGATACGTGATCCTACGGCCATTAATAGTGGGGTAGTATGTTTGACGTGATGATAAGCCTGGCTAAGAAACGCAACATAACTCTGTAAAGTGATATTTCCCGCCATACCAGCCTGCATAAACGGAATATCAAACAGGTCGTTACGTGACTGTTCAGTGGCAGCTTGTAATTTATCGTAAAACTTCATGCTGATTTCCTGTGTGGGTCTGTGTTAGTGATGTATAAATCTTCAATAAGCCCGGTATACTTTTTCCAGATTTCGTTACGACGTAAACGGCCAGTGGCTGTCAATTGTTGATTAACCAGTGAAAAGGGTTCACTGGCCGCTAACCATGTTTTAACGCGTGCGTAGTCAGGTAAATTTTCATTTACCTTTTCGATAGCCTGGTTGATTTCAGCGTCAGTGCTGTTTGATGCCCGGACAATGAGCGCAACATTCCAGGCGCGGCCTTCTCCAAACACCGCGGCCTGTTGAATAGCCGGTTCCAGTACCAGTTCACGTTCGATCCAATCGGGAGAAACATTACGACCAAACGCGGTGATGAACATGTTTTTCTTGCGTCCGGTTATATAAAGATAACCATCTTCGTCGAGATAACCGATATCACCTGTTGCAAGATAGTCAGACTGGCCTGGAGTTTGTCCAAGGTAGCCGGTAAAAAGAGCACCCTTGAGTAGAATCTCGCCATCATTGGCAAACTTTATATTTGTGTGGGGTAAAGGTTTGCCAACACTACCCGGACGATGGTGCGGGTGATGATTTACCGACACCACCGAGGCACATTCAGAAAGTCCATAACCTTCGTAAACGGGCAAGCCACACTCAAGGGCACGTTCCAATAATTCAGGGGAAACAGGCGCACCACCCACTGCAACAAAACGCAGTGAAGTATTGACCACCGGTAATTGTTCATAGTGTTCAACCAGTTGTTGCAGTAAGTGAGGAACCAGTACCATGGTAGAAGCACCGGTTTCAACCAAGCTACGATGAAGCTGGCTGTCATCAAATCCACTGGCACCACGTAAACCAATTTCTTGCATCGGTAATACAATGCACTGCGCGCCGGCGAGCAAAGGGACATAAACGCCAGCGATGTTTTCAAGTAACGTGGCCAGTGGTAATACACATAAATGGCGATCTTTATCGGTCATTTCGACCGTGTCGCAAAGTGACTTTGCCACTTTATCGATCGCATGTTGTGCCAGGCACACCCCTTTGGGAGTACCCGTGGTGCCAGAGGTATAGGTGATTTTCGCAATATGTTGATCAAGCTTTGAGGCTGCAGGCAAGTTTATCCTGAGTTCCCAGACCTTGTTCTTGCTACCCGACAAGACAGACAGCGGATGAAATTGTAGTGTTGTACTGGTGCTATAGGATGTAAAGCGTTCGGGCTGATCCGTCAGGATACAATCACAACCGGTTTCCTGCATGGCATGCTCGATTTGCTGTGCTGAGAAGAAAGCCGGAATGGGTAAAAGTGGAATACCTGAAGCCTGTGCCGCCAGGTCAACAACAACCCAGGCTGGTGAGTTATCCATCAGGATACCCAGTACTTTTGGACGTTGTTGTTCAAGATAATCACGTAAATCACAAACGGCTTCATGCAATTCACAGTACGTCAAGGATACATCCATCCCCGTAACTGCGGGTGACTGCGGTTGCAGGTTTGCCCATTTGTTAACAGCGTTGATTATCTCTTGCATAACAAATCAACCGGTATGTTGTAGTGCCTGGTGTTGCATGGCCTGGTACCTGGCGACGTGGCCAAATGTGAAGGATTGTTGCCAGATATCTCGTAGTGCAGTCAGCGTCTGTTCAACGCGTAGTAATTTTTCCAGTACGCCATAGGTATAGTGTACGTTCACTGCCATGACCTCCGGGTGCGTTTCGTAATAACGTCCCCAGTTTGCCTGTTCATTTTCAGGCAAGTGAGATAGTTCTGCGTCACCCAGTTTGAAGAGTTTTAGTCCCAGTTTGCGAAAACTGTTACGCAGGGAAGCGACTGACGTAAATGCTACCCAGTCATATCCTGCACCTTGCAAGTAAGCAGTCAAGGCAATAATTAACCAGCGAGTACCACCGGCATGATGGGCCGCGAGGTTACCGACCTCGACGATAGAGTTGCGGGAAATTTCATTCGCTTCATAATGGGTCGCTGCGGATAAGAGTTTCTCTATGGGTTTATCGAGATAGTGCTCCAGGAATAAATGCTCCTGATCGGCAGGCCGCATACCCAGTGCCGCAAGGTAGGAACCGTTTTGCGAATGTAATCCCATTAAGGCAGGCATAAAGTGTTTGATGTCAGCATCGTATTGTTTTGCATAGACATCATGAATGAATTGTTCGAGTGACGCTCTTGCTGTGTTTTGTTCCGGTATAAATGTTACCATTGCCGGAAGAGTATAAAGGTCAGACTGAATCGTTTCGTACATATTCAAACCCACAAAAATGAATTAACGTAGATATATCATCGGTTTTGATTCTTAAGACAACCTTAAAAATCACTTATTATTTAACGGGAATATGTGAACATGACCACAATTCTTTATTCGCGGAACTAAAAAAAGACTTTTGAAGCAACATCAATAAGAAAATAATAATGTTTATGCTGCTATTCTTAATAAAAGCTTAAGGTTTCCTTAACGAATACTTAAGAAAGCCGGTAGGGGATTTAGCGTTTTGTTTTTCATTAGTTTCGGCATAGTCATTACAAAATCACTGGCCAGGAGGACATGATGGAGACGCTTGTTACCGCGAAGTGGTTAAAACAGTATATTGATGATGATGACCTGGTCTTGCTGGGTTAATGTACCCGTTAATCCACTTAGGTTTTAACGTTAAAACAATTAGAGAGGCAGAGTGAAAAAGTATTTAGTCTGTCTTTGCCGGTTTAATGGTCAGGTATACTCCACCTAACACGGCAATGCTTGCCAGTACCAGGCGTAAACTGATTTGCTCAGATAAAAACACGATACCACCGATAGCCGCGATAATAGGAACAGTCAGTTGTACCGTTGCTGCTTGCGTCGCCGTGAGGAAAGGCAATGCCTTGTACCATATTGCATAACCAATCCCAGAGGCCAGGGCACCTGACAGTATTGCCAGCAATATCCCTTTTTGCGAGAGGTGGGTATCGCTATGAAATACCAGGTACATGAGTAACACCAGCGGCAGGGTAGCGATAAAATTCCAGCAAGTGGCAATCAGTGGGTTGCTGGTGCCCCTGCCGCGTAATGAATAAACACCCCACGCTACACCGGCACACATCATCAGGATGGCACTTGTTAAAGGGGGGGCACTGATACCGGGTAGCACCAGGTAAATCAGGCCTGCAAAAGCAAACAGGATACCTGTCCATGCCAGGTAACCGGGACGTTCACCTTTTCGTAAGCCAAACATGATCATGCTGAGTTGTACCGATCCGAATAAAATGAGTGCACCTGTGCCGGCTGCAATATTAATGTAGGAAAATGAGAAGCAAATGGCATAGGTGAATAACATCAGTGCTGAGATCGGATTAAGATGCTGACGTTTAAACGGGTGTTTCTGAAGTAGCACAAGGATGGCCAGTACTACTGCACCGCTAACCAGACGAACGGCGGTGAAACTGGCTGCATCAATACTGGTAATGCCATTGTGCTCGACCAGGGCTAGTCGACACAGTACCGAGTTGGCTGCAAAGGCAAGCATTGCCAGCAGGGTTAACAAGTAAGGTGTCATAGGGGTAGTCTGGCATAAAAACGCGAAAAAGATATGGCGCCTTTTTTAAAAAAGGATGGCACTTTCAGGTTCAGGGAGAATAAAAAATACAGGAGTTTACTGTACAGGTAATAAACTTTTCTATCTGTAAATATAATATAAGTACATTTGAATATTAGTGGTAGGAGTGCGTTATGACTCACACTACCCGAAAGTACCACTGACGACCATGCTGCTTTCTGATACGGTGGCAACATAATAATAATTTCGTACTTGAAGAATAAGAAAACGGTCGTAATCAAGTCCAGCAATTATTCTTAACATATATAAAAGCACACTTAATAATAAGGGGAAATAAAATGGACCTTTTAAAGGGAATCCTGTTGGCCGCCCTCATGGTGACAACAACCGGCATGGCTCATGCCGATCCACATAAAGAGCACAAACATAAGAAAACTGCCTTCCAGAAGGTGAAGGGTGATCTCTCCGTTATAGTACTGGGATCAGGTGGACCAATTGCCACAGCCGAAGGTCGTGCCAGTGCAGGTTACCTGGTTTTCACTGATGGTAAGCCCCGTATTTTAATGGATGTGGGTGGGGGTACCTACCAGCGCCTGGCGGAAAGTGGTACCAACATCAAAGATCTGGATATTGTCCTGTTAAGTCACTTGCATGCAGATCATACGGGTGATTTAACTTCAGTACTCAAAACAATTTATTTCCATAATAACCTGGCACGCAACGCAGCAGCACAGAAAGGTATTACACTACCAGGGCGCACTGATCCCATTCATATTTATGGGCCCGCTGCTTCGACACTCCCACCGGATGCAATGGGGGTGAGTTACCCGAATGGACTGCTGGTTTATCCGGCAACGGCTGATTACGTGCATGATCATTTTTCAGTACGACGTGGTGGAGTAGAGCGTTACCTGTCAGCATTTGTTAACGGCATCAGTGATGATGACGGACCAATGGGCCCGGGTAGTGCCGTGAGCCAATTTGCCTATACCGCAAATGATTTATTATCAACGGTCCCGGGTGCTAACATTGAAAACGTACTGACTGCAGATGATGGACTGGTTATTGATGCCATCGCGGTTGATCATGGCCCGGTACCGGCAGTGGCATTTAAAATTCAATACAAAGGCCACACCATCGTTTATTCTGGAGACACGGGTACCAAGGGTATTGGCCCGATGAAAGCAGGCCAGGGTAACATGGCAAAAATTGCAAACGGTGCTGATATGTTGATTTATGATACGGCAGTAATGGAAATGGGTGATGCACCACCAAATCCGTTATTCCATATCCTGCATACCCAACCTTCACTGATTGCGAATGTGGCAATGACTGCCAATGTAAAAACGTTGGTGTTGTCACATCTCACCCCGGTGACCAGCCCACGTATCGATGAAGTCAAAGATATCATTAGAAACGCAGGTTATACGGGTGATATTGAAGAAGCAGAAGATCTTGAGGTGTATAACCTTGGGGATGATGACTAAATATAATTAAGGTTATTTAGCATTATTCATAAAGCCCGCGACAGCGGGCTTTATTATTTTACAGTGATTACAATCTCTATAATAATAGGGGAAGGATAATAATTTTCCTGGATATAAGGAATATGGGTGATCACCATGATCTGTCCAAAATGTGGTTATAAGCGGAAAGGTTCTGATAAAACACCTGGCTGGCAATGCCCGAATTGTGGCGTTGCCTACGAGAAATACGAAGCCATCCAGAACCTGACCAGGGAAGAACAACAGGCATGGCGGGAACAGTCATTGGCGTCATTAGAAAAAGACAAGCTTAAAAGTCGCCTGGCGAAAACTAATTTCCTGTTCATCATCCTGTTTAGTATAACGGGCTTCTTCTTAATAGCGTTTGCCCCGTGTGGGACAAGCGCTGGTGTATTTATTATTATCAGCATGCTGTGTTTTCTTCTTTATAGAATGATCAAATATAAAATTTCATTTGCTGGTAAATACCAACCACAAAGTTATTTTGAAGATGAAGCGCCTATTCGTTATAAAGTTGAGCTGGCAGGTTTAATAGGATTAATTGCCTGGTTTAGTTACCTGGGGATATCATCGTTCATACGGGATTGCTGGTAAAAAGGTCTGGAATAAATGTTAAAAACAATAAAAGAGTTCTTTGAACAAAATATATCGACTGAAGCCCAGGAGGATAATGATCATCGCCTGAAGCTTGCCACGGCAGCACTATTGATCGAAATGATGAAACAGGACGGAAAAACCAGGGACGAGGAAGTCGTGGCTTTAAAGAATGCACTACAAAGCAAGTTTGCGTTGAGCGAAACCGAAACCCATGAATTGATTGAACTGGCAAGCGAGGAAGCCAGGCAAGCAGTGGACTTTTATCAATTTACCAGCCTGATCCATAAACACTTTCCACCTGAGAGAAAAATCAAAATTATTGAGTATCTCTGGACGATCGCTTACGCGGACAACCACCTTGATGCACATGAAGAACACCTGGTACGCCGTATCGCCGATCTGCTTTATATCTCGCATAAGGACCTGATGCAAACCAAGCACAAGGTTCAGAAACAGCTGGGTGCAGAATAAACATATTCGTTAGTCCCGGTTTCCCGGCAAGATCACTTTTGCATGTAATCCTCCCAGAGTTTCTGATGGTTGAAGTTTTAATTCCCCGCCCAGGCTGCTAATAATTTCGTTTACTATCGATAGCCCAAGACCATGACCATCGGTTTTTTCATCCAGGCGTAATCCCCTTTGTGTCAGGCTAATCAACTGGTCTGTGGCGACACCAGGCCCATCATCCTCGATACTGATTTCGGTTTTTTGATTTTGCGTCAGGGTGATGCGCACAGTATGTGTTGCCCATTTACAGGCATTGTCGAGCAAGTTACCGATGAGCTCAAGCATGTCTTCACGATCAGCCATGATGGTCAGGTTTGATGGAAAATCACTGATGAATGCCAGGGATTTGTCATGGTAGATACTCTTCAATGTTGCAAGCAGCGGGGGGATATCTTCCCTGGCGTTAAACTGGCTGGCTACCGGACCTTCGCCAGCAAGCCGTGCCCTTTGCAGGATGCGGGTAACATGACGTTGGATTGTTTCAAGTTGCGCACTGATTAATTTATATAATTCAGGGTTGTTTTTAATAGATTCATCTTCAACCATTTGCTTCAGAACGGTGAGTGGTTTTTTCAATGTATGGGCAAGATCACCCAGTGCATTGCGTGACCGGATCAGGCGTTGGTCCAGTACATTGAGCAAATGGTTAATCTCGTCAACCAGGGGAGAAATTTCAGCGGGCACTTCTTTATCAAGTTGTGCCAGTTTTCCTTGTGACAAGGCTTTGAGTTCATTGCGAGCCTTATCCAGTGGACGTAAACCAGCGTGCAAAATCCAGACTTGTATCGCAACAAGTGCCAGCATGAATATTATAGCAGTAATGATAAAATAGAATTGCAAGCGGACCAGCCGGTCTTTTATCGGTGATAGATCCTCGGCCATTGCAATGGTGATGGACTGGCCAGCTTTACTAAAAGCCTTGATGAGCACGATCAGGGGTTGTTGTTGTGGCCCCTCCATATACCTGCGTAACTGGCTACCGACTGGTAAAGCCTGGATATCAATGTCCTGATCCCATAGAGAACGAGAGCGCAAGCTGACATGTTGGCTAATAATTTTATAGTAATGGCCAGAGAAAGGGCGCAGGTATATGGGATTAATGCGGGAGTCATCGGTGTTGATGTTGCCAGTGTTTTCGATAATCAGTGATGCCAGTAAGGTTTCCCCATCATGTTCAAGGCGGGTAACAATGTATTCTTCCGCCAGCACCCGGCTGGCCTGGCTCACCAGTACCCATAACACGATAAAAGCCAGTACCAGGCTGACAAACAATCCAGTGCTAAGGCGAAATTGCAATGAGCGCATTACGCGGTACCTTTAAATAAATAACCCTGTCCACGTCGAGTGACGATACGTTCCTTGCCGACTTTTTCACGCAAGCGTTTTACATAAACTTCAATGACGTTACTGTCTTTGTCCGCATCAAACTCGTAGACATGTTCCATCAACGTGGATTTTGACAGGATATGATCAGGGTGTAACAGAAAGTATCGTAACAGGCGAAACTCGGTGCCGGTTAATACGTAGCTACTGCCGTCGGCCTTTGTCAGGATCTGGCGCTCTTCATCAAGCGTGAGATCATCCAGCTGTAATAAGCCACCAGCTTTTTGCCGGCTGCGGTGTAGCAGGGCACTGATGCGTGCCAGCAGTTCTTCAATATGAAATGGTTTACCAAGATAGTCATCTGCACCGGCCTTGAAACCATCAACCCGTTCATGCCATGCATCGCGTGCAGTTAGCACAATAACAGGGGTCGTATTTGCCGAGGTCCGCCAATTTTTCAGCACATCCAGGCCTGAACGCTGCGGTAAACCCAGGTCAAGCACGATGATATCGTAGATATTTTCATCGCCCAGGTACTGGGCATCAATACCGTTATCTGCAACATCAACGGCATAGCCTGCTTTTTGCAGATCCTTTTTCAGGGTTCGCACCAGTGTCGTATCATCTTCAACCAGCAGCAAGCGCAATGTCAGTCATCCTTTTTTTGTTGAAGTAGCTCACCTGTTTTTGCGTTGACCTTTACTTTACGTACTTTTCCCTTGTTATCCAGTATCTCGATTTCGTAAATCACCTGGCCGTGTTCATTTTCCAGCTCGACTTCCAGTACTTTACCAGGGTGGCTGGTATGTAATTTCTGCAGTATGGTTTCTAACGGTAAAATCTCACCCACCTGGCGTAATTGTTGTGCCCGGTCGTAGTCACTATCAGCCAGTACGGGATTGGCGACAAGTAGTACTACGGCCAGGGTAAAAAGGGCAATTATTTTGCAGGCGGCATTCATTAGTTACACTATATCTTAATCGTCCCATCGGCCATAGCCAGGAATGCGCACATTGTCGTCGTCAAAAGATCCCTGTTCAGCGCCCTGGTGACAGGCCGCGCAATTAGCCAGGCTGTTAACCTTGGGGTTTGCCTTAATATAGCGGTTCGGGATCTCGTCGTGCTTGCGGCGGATATAAGGCAGCTCCGATATTCTTATCGGGGTTGTGTCCCGTGATATGGAACGTCGAATTTTATAGGCGCGTCGAACATGACTGTTCTCGGCACTATTGTTCTGCAGGTAGTCAGTGAGTGTTTTCAGGGTTGCCTGATCGAGCGAAGCATTGTCCCCAAAGTGATTGTCCAGGTTCATCATGATCTTCTGCCATGAACGACCAGGCAGCAGCCAGGCAGGATAGGCCATATGGCAACTGGCACACTCTTCTTTATAGATAGACTGTTTTACATCGTTGTTCGTTGGTGCCGCCTGGGCGGTGCCTATACCTAGTAAGGCAACAAGCAGGTAAATAAAATTATTTTGGCTCATGTTCATTTCAAAGCTCCGGGCAGATTTACTGATCTTTTAAATACATAAGGACATTACCCTTTTCCTGGGGGGTGCACTCGCGTCCCAGTGTCCAGTTACAATTACGCCGGAACCACTTGCGAATTTTTTTCGGGTTCGTGAGACGCTTGCTCATCACCGATGGCGCCAGTGGTTTGATTTCCTTACCGGTGGTGGCATGCTTGCCGTATTGCTTCACGTTGGTGGTGTGGCAAGTTGCGCAACTGCGTTGTTGATTGGCGCTTGATGAATAAAATTTCTGATTCCAGAAAGTCTTCCCTGATTCTGCACTGAATTGTGAAGCGCCCTGTGCCTGGTATTCACTCAGCAGTTGCTCAACGGCAGTGGATGCCAGCACTGTCGAGCTGACAACGATACCAAAGACTATGAAGAAGAGTTTTTTAAGTGACCGCATGATTCTTTCCTTATTCGCCTGACTGTTTCGGGTTTGCCGTTTTGTAACCATGGAGCATGGATCTCACCAGGTTTTCACGATGTAAAAGACTTTCGATGATGACTCCACCAACATGGATAGCAACCAGCATCACGGTAAAGTTGGCAAAGAATTCATGTACTTCTTCCAGCATGTCTTCACCACTTTCCCCAATGTTGCCCAGCCAGTTACCAAGAGGCCCGGCACTCTCCACGGCACCATAGGTGGCCATACCGCTGAGCGTGGTAATGAGCAGGCTCACTAACAGCAAGATGATCATCGCACCACCGGCAGGATTGTGGCCAAGATAACGTTTTGCACGTAGCTTTAAGGTATCTTTAATATACTGCCAGGCCGTGCCCGGGGAAGTGACAAAACTACTGAAGCGTGCATGACGTGTGCCGATGATGCCCCAGATTATGCGGAACAGGATCAGCCCCAGCACGGTATAACCTGCGTAGGTATGCAGTATCAGAAAGTCATCTTCTGTGATGTAGGCCGTGAAAAAGGCGAGAACCAGTGACCAGTGAAAAACCCGGACGAGTGGATCCCAGACTTTTACCATTGAATTTGTTTTCATTTGTCTAATTCCAGTGTTTTAAACTGAGAAAAAGGTTAGCAAACCAAGCTGAAACGAGGCTGAAAATACGGATGTTAAAATGAAAAAGGGAAGGGTGACTTATTTCAACATACAACATAAAAGGGAGGTGAAAGGGCACCTCCCATGATATTTTGCCTGGGTGGCCGTTCCCGTTAGATTCAGATAGGGATTGGGGTTTTGGATTTCAAGGGCGATTACTTTTTCGTGGCAGTTACCATGAAGATGGGATAGTTTTTGTCTTCCTTGTTAACGGTGTGCGCGGTGGTAAAGCTGATCTCATCAAAGCCGTGTTCTTTCAGCATATCCTGGATGCTGTCACGTTCAAAACCATGATGAAAGACACCTTCCGTATCTTCCGGGTGAAAGCTGCCATCTTCTTTATCCAGGTCGGCCAGCGCGACTTTCGCCCCGGGTTTAAGATGCGAAGCAAAGGTATAGAAAAGTTGCCGGGTATTTTCCACGTGATGCATTGCCATGGCGCTGACGATTAAATCAAATTCTGCATTTAATGGATTATCAATAATGTCCTGGCAGACGGCCTCAACTTTGCCGCTCAGTTCGGGTTTTGCTACCAGCTTTTCCAGCATGGCATCGGAAATATCCACGGCGACAATTTTTTCTACACGCGGTGCAACATGCGAACTGATTAGCCCCGTGCCTGCACCAAAATCCATTACCTGCATGTGCGGTTCTAATACAACCTGGTCCAGGATGGTGTCGCCAATTGCCTTTGACAACTGGGTCACCATGTCATTTTGATCCCAGTCCTGCGCTTTTTCATTAAACAAGTCAGCCATGTTCGTTTCCTGTCGTTCGTGGATATATCGGGGGGTTATTGTCAATCCTAGTATGACAGCAAATTATAACAAAGTGCTCTTAGCGTTTCCTTAAATAGCGATAATCATCAAAGGTACTGACCCATTGCGGGCGATAGACGACAAAGATGGACATCATCATCCCGGTAAGGAAGGCTTCCGGGAACATCAGGATCAGACCATAGGGAACATAACTGTAGGTAAGCTTGTCCAGGCTATAGGCCCCTGAAAGGTAATGGATCCCGGTGGTGGCCAGGATAACACTGACCACGGATAGTGCCGCGCCGAAAAAAGCACAGACAAAAATATAAATGAAAAAGTTGTTGGGCAGGCGGGTATCGACCAGGCGAAATAGCTGATAACTGAGTAACACGGGCAGCACAATAGTGGTCAGCGCATTCCAGGGCAGGGTAAACAGGTGGTCAATGACAGGTGATGCCGTCATGAAAGTGAACGCAATCAACACCATGCTCATGGCCAGGATGGCAAAGGCCCAGCCAAACATCATGGCCATTAACGTGGCCCCCAGTAAATGCAAACCGGGGCCGACTAACAGTTGGCTGTCCTGGAAATCGGTATTCATTAACCAAAAGAAAAACATGCACACACTGGTATTGAGCAGGACGTTGAAGTCCCTGGGGTTCTTTAAACGCCACCACTGGGCCGCGTGTACGGCTTTTAGCAATACCAGGCCATAAACCAGGGCGCCTATCATGATCCAGAAGCTGTTAAAAAATTGGGGATTAACACTCATCAGAAATTGCACATCTAGCAAGAAATGTCTCAAACAGTGCTACCAGTTTACAGGTTCGTTAATTCCAGGAAAAGCCAGACCATCTGTAGCAGAATGCTTGACTATATTCCTAGGTTAACTATCCTTTTAGTATCCCTCAACACATCCCCTGGAGGGCAGCATGTTATTAAAGACACGCTCAAATGATCACATGGTAGAAGTGACCAACCTGATCGACTTGATGAATCTGAATGTTGCCAGGGTGATCGGCCGTTTCCAGGAAGGCGAAGAACAGCAGGATCCTGAAACCTTTAACAAGACTGACCTGGTATTTTTATCCGGCGAGAACCTGCCACGCTGCTGGACTGATCCGCATTACCGTGACAGTGAAATGCGATAGGCAATAGCCCGGCACACCCGGTCAAACGGGAAGGAGGCTCATATGGAAACGGCAATTCACACAGTGCCATTACCTGCACAGGATGATAATGGCTTATTACTTGATCCTGGAAAGTGGAATGAAACCGTGGCGGAAGGATTGGCCCATACCCTGGATATTGATGAGTTAAGTGATGATCACTGGCTGATTATTTACGCATTGCGCGACTATTTTAAAAAATTCGGTGTTGCCCCGGCAATGAATAATGTTTGTCGAAGTTATCACAAGGATAAGCTGTGGGTACATAACCTGTTTGGCTCTTGCCTGAATGCCTGGTGTGTTGCGGGTTTACCTGATCCGGGTGAAGAGGCCAAATCCTACCTCAGTGACATGTAATGAAAAGGAGGGTCATCAGGCGGCTTCACCGAACCAGAACGCTGTATTCTTTTGCAGGAACTCATCATAAGGCATGTAGTGTGATCCATCACAGGAAAAGGTCACACTGATCATGCCATTAAACAGGTTGATCGACGCTACCCTCAGATAAATGTTCTCATCCGCATGACGCAATTGTTCCAATGTTGCCAGGATCGGTTCAATCCTGTCTTTCGGTATCATTGCGTCCGCCGGGTAAGCATGGCGCGGGTATAACATACAAATATCCGGATCAGTCAACGCGTCAATATCAAGGATGCGGTATCGATAGGGATCACTGGTTAACCAGATGGTGGCCTGGCTGCTCGAAAAATGGATTTGTGTCTGAAACACACCGCGCTGTGTGATCATTTCTTCAAGGATAATCATGGCTTGTGACAGCTGGCGATCCATCGGGCTTTCAACGTGGGTTTGTTGAAACAGCTGGCTACGAATAGCAGGATCACCTTTGATCTGCCGCCAGTCTCCGGGCTCCTGGTAAAGCTCGGTACTGGCCGGCAGGTTTCGAAGATCAAAATCAGCTGCCAGGTAACCCAGCACCTCGTTCTCGTTACGCAGGATATGCAATGCTGTCAGGCACGGGCGATGTCGAAGTTCACTGATGTAGGCATCGGAAAGCAGGAAACCCCACGTGGGGACCACTTCCTTCATGTATGGCCGTTGTGAACGATCGCGTCCAAAATGTGCTTCAACAACACCGTCAGGACTGATAGTGCCACAAACCTGTGAGCCATGAATATCGACAACGTATAAACTGTGGCAATAAGGAATACTGCGGATGTGTTTGATAAGTATGTTTTCGATGTGATGCCGTTCAGGCCAGGCGGGTATGACTTGCCATGCAACCTGTCTAAAAGGATCTTGCAGTAGCTGTGCCAGTTCTTCGCGTTGGTGATAGAGTTTATCTTTCCATGTAATATTCATTTGAATCCCTCCAACGAATAAATACATTTTTTACATAAGATTTTCTTGTGTATGTAGACAATGATCGCACAGATGAGTTCAGCGTGACATATTATTTTGTGAAGTGGTTCCCGATAACAGGATTATTTATTTTTCAGGTAGAAAAAATATTTGTTGGCAGGTTTATAACGTCGCACTCTTATTTAAATAGGTAATGTAGAAGGGCTCGCTGATCACGGATAAAGGAAACAGTTCTACAATGGGTGAAGTCTTTGCTTGGGGTAACATTTCGCCTGCCAAAGAATGGATGCAAAATAGGGTGTGAGCGATTAGTATATATAAAGTGTATCTTAGTCAGGCTTTGACATGTATTTGCTGTTAATTGAAGATAATCCGGATCTGGTTGAAAACCTCAGTGAGTTTTTTGAAGATCGTAACGATACGGTTGATATCGCCTATAACGGTCTTAATGGTCTGAGTTTTGCGCTGGATAATGATTATGATGTCATTATCCTGGATTTAATGTTACCCGGCATGGATGGACTGGAAGTCTGTGAACGATTACGTAAGGAAGGCCGCACTACACCGGTATTAATGCTGACAGCACGTGACACCCTGGACAATAAACTGGAAGGTTTTCACCACGGTGCTGATGATTACCTGGTGAAACCGTTTGACCTGCCGGAACTGGAAGTCCGTATCGAGGCACTCGCGCGTCGTGGTAGCGGTAAAGTCGTGCAGCCGGCCATGATGGTCGCTGATTTGAAATTTGATCCACAAACCCTGCGGGTCACTCGCGCCGGGCACCGCATCGATTTGCCACCCATCCCCATAAAAATTCTTGCCTTGCTGATGCAACGTTCACCGGCGCTGGTCAGTCGCGAAGAAATCGAACGGGAAGTATGGGGTGATCGCCTTCCCGATAGCGATACCCTGCGTGCGCATATGCATGTGTTGCGCACGGCGATTGATCGAGGCTTCGAAGTGCCTTTACTTCATACTATCCGTGGCATGGGTTACCAGTTAGCGGTGTCCGATGACGACTGACTGGAGCCTGAAAAAGCGACTGTCCATTACCCTTGCGGTATTTGGTGCGCTGGTGAGCCTGGTACTGGCTACCATTATATATATTGCTTCACATGATCTTGAAAAAAGATTAATAGACGACACGCTGGCAGCAGAGCTGGATGATTATATTGCACGCCGCCAACGTAACCCCCAGTCATTACCGGAAAAAACGGCAACCATTCAGGCCTACGTCATTACCGCACAAAGTGATCCCCGGCATATCCCCCAGGCGGTTATCAACCTGCAACCGGGACAGCACGAAGTGACCCTGGACGATATTCATTTCCGGGCGGCCACGCGTAGCGTGGGTGAACAACGTTTTGTTGTCCTGTACAACACCAGCACCTTGCAGCAACGTGAAGCAGGTTTCCTGATGCTGTTATCCATCAGTGTCCTGCTGGTAACGATGCTTTCGGCACTGGTAGGGCGCTTGCTGGCGGCCCGGGTTATCGCACCTGTCAATCAACTGGCACAGCGTGTGTCTGATTTGCATCCGGAAGATGAACCCAGTCCACTGGCAGAAGAATTCCCCTGGATTGAGGTACGCCGGCTGGCAGAGGATTTTGATATTTATCTGAATCGCCTGCATGATTTTATCGAGCGTGAACGATTGTTTACCGGGGACGTGAGTCACGAATTGCGTACACCACTGGCGGTAATTTCCGGCGCCACCGATCTGATGATGTCTGATAAAAACATCGACGAGCGTAATCGTAAACGGATCATGCGTATTGATCGCGCGGTACATGAAATGGGTGAGATCACGGCGGCATTGCTGGCGTTGGCCAGGGAACAGGGGGATGCCAGCAGTCATTCGGTTGAATGTGATGTGGAATCAGTTGCCCGGGAACTGATATCGCGCTACCAGCAAATATTTTCACACAAGCCCATCACGGTTGAACTGCGTGTCACCAGGCCATTAATGGTGCGGGTGGACCACGCGATTCTTTCCATGGTGCTCGGTAACCTGTTACGCAATGCTTTTAGTTTTACCGAGCAGGGTGAAATTATTGTCACGATTGATGAGCACTCCATACAGGTGGAAGATAGTGGACCGGGGCTTGCCACTGAACAAAAGGAGCAACTTTTTCAGCCTTATGTTCGGGGGCAGCACACCAACAGTGGTTCTGGCCTGGGCTTGTCACTGGTGTGGCGATTATGTAAACGTAGCGGCTGGCAAATCGAGTTGTCTGATCGACCCGGGGGTGGCACCTTGGCAAGGCTCTGGTTAACACCAGGCAGCGAGGAAAACGCCACGTCTTAACGTTCCCTTGACATAGCGTTTGCATTCCCTTTATGCGCATTCCTGTAAAGTTGGGATATCCAATTTCTAACACTCATTTGCAGGTAGTACCATGCGCACAGCCAGTCTCCATCCTTTACAGGCAAACGTTTTTGCCGTATTGCTGACAGCACTCAAAATCACATTACCGTTATTGCTATTGTTATACGGTATTTTTCATTTCAGCACATTTCACTGGGCGATGATTGGTCTGGTTGCGTCAGGGATCCTGGCCATCAGCTTTCGTGTAACACGCATGAATGCTGCTTCTCACATTGATGCCACGGTTAAACCGAATGTCATCCATGCCGATGGTGGTACTTTCCGCGAGGTTGAGCAATCCAAAGTGCAAAAGCAGGCACGCCCGGTCGTCTATGACGGGGGTATTGTTAAGCATAAAGTATCAGATTCAAAATCCAGGAGTTAATACAGTTGATCAAAGTTTTACAGAGGCAACTGGCTGCCATCAATACCTACTTACTTCTTAAAAATTCACTGCGCCGCTTCTTACCTTTTTTACAGTGGCTGCCACAGGTTAACAAAAGAACCTTACAACAGGACTTTATGGCCGGCCTTACGGGTGCGGTTGTGGTATTACCGCAAGGTGTTGCCTTTGCCACTATTGCCGGGCTGCCACCACAATACGGCTTATACACCGCGATGGTGACGCCGATTATCGCGGCCTTGTTTGGTTCTTCACGGCACCTGGTATCCGGACCCACCACGGCCATTTCGATCGTGGTCTTTTCATCGATCAGTGAATATGCCGTACCGGGGACACCGGAATTTGTCCAGCTGGCACTCACGCTGACTTTTCTGGCGGGTGTTTACCAGTTTGCATTTGGCGTAGCACGGCTGGGTGTACTGGTAAACTTTGTCTCACACACCGTTGTCATGGCGTTTACCGCGGCAGCGGCTATCCTGATTGCCACCAGCCAGGTTAAACATGTACTCGGCCTTGATCTGGAACGCGGCCATTCCTTTGCGCATACCTGGTATGAATTGTTCAACCATATTGGCCAGATGAACGGATACGTGTTTATCATTGCCATGGTGACATTAGGCGTAGCACTATTCGGACGCAAAGTTTCCAGGCGCATGCCACACCTGTTACTGGGATTAATTGTCGGTTCGTTCGTTGCTCTCGCTTTTGGTGCCGATGCCCATAGTATAAAACTGGTTGGTGAGATCCCTTCACAACTTCCGCCCTTATCCAGCCCGGTATTTGGCATGGAAACTATTCGCATGCTGGCCCCCCAGGCATTTGCCATCGCGCTGCTGGGATTGATCGAGGCAGTATCCATTGCCCGCTCCGTCGCCACGCGCTCACACCAGCATATTGATGGTAACCAGGAATTTATCGGCCAGGGTATGTCGAACATCGTGAGCTGTTTCTTTTCCAGTTATGCAGGTTCCGGGTCATTCACCCGTTCCGGTATCAACTATGATAGTGGCGCACAAACACCGGTTTCAGCTATCTTCGCTGCGGTTATCCTGATGGGTATCGTGTTATTGATTGCGCCATTAACCGCGTATTTACCGGTGGCGGCAATGGGCGGGGTTATCCTGCTGGTCGCCTATAACCTGATCGATTTTCATCATATTAAAGAAACCTTTAAAACCAACCGAACAGAAACCTCGATCTTCCTGGTGACCTTTTTCTCGACGCTGTTCCTGGAACTGGAGTTTGCCATTTATATCGGTGTGCTGTTATCACTGATCATTTACCTGGCAAAAACCTCCAAGCCACAAATCACCATGCTGGCACCGGATGACACGCTAAAACGTCGCCCGCTTGTGAATATTGAATCGAAACCCCTGTATCAATGTCCCCAGTTAAAAATTGTCAGGATTGATCGTTCCATCTATTTTGGTTCCGTCAGTTACCTGCAAAGCAGGTTACAGGGTATAGAATCGAACAGTCGCTTCAAACATATCCTGCTGGTTGCCTCACGTATTAATTATATTGATATGGCAGGAGCGGAAATGCTGACCCGTGAAGCCAAGCGTCTGCAGTCAATGGGAGGGGGACTTTATATCTGTGGGTTGAAAGCAGAACTCTGGCAATTCCTGGCAGAAGGGGGCTTCCTGAAAAAAATCGGACCACAGTATTTCTTTGCTGACAAGAAAAGTGCCATCAAGTCTATCTACGACATGCTGGATTCAGACGTCTGTAGTGAATGCCAACACCCGGTTTTCAAAGAGTGCCAAAACATGGTGCAGTCCGAAAAAGTTGTGGGCTTAAATTAAAACGTTCAAAAAGGGCAAACGATCATACTTTGCCCCCTAACCTTGCATAATACTCTCATATATCTTTTCCATGACTGATGCGGTCTTAAAAGATGGACTACAATTGTCGCGTATTACAAGGTTTTAACCGTCTCAACCACTTATAAGTGTTGACCCGCAGGGAAGCGGGCACTTATCCTACTTATCATTCGAACCTGGGTCCGGTGCAATATGTTCTCTGCTGTTATCCATTCCGTTAAATATGAATGCAATAAAAAAAGTATTCGAGCCAATATCCTGTCGGGCATTACGGTAGGTGTCATTGCCTTGCCATTGTCGATGGCGTTGGCCATTGCCAGTGGTGTGCCACCGCAACATGGCCTGTATACGGCGATGGTCGCCGGTGCAGTTATTGCTTTAACGGGTGGTTCCAAGGTGAATATTTCCGGCCCCACGGCGGCATTCGTGGTTGTGCTATTACCCATTGTTCAGCAATACGGGCTGGGGGGGTTATTGCTAAGTGGCTTTATGGCCGGGATCATTTTAATCCTGATGGGTGTGTTAAAGCTGGGGCGGCTTATTGAAGTTGTGCCTTATCCTGTCGTGGTGGGTTTTACTGCTGGTATCGGCGTGGTGATCGCGGTATTACAGATCAAGGATTTTTTCGGTCTTGATGTGAATATTCTTGAGGGTCATTTTTTTGAGAAGTTATTTAACCTGATAGCAGCCTTACCCGCTATGGATTGGACGGAAACATTTATCGGCGCCTTGACGCTGATGATATTGTTGCTCTGGCCGCGTCTGAAAGTGCGCATTCCCGGGCACCTGGTGGCCTTGTTTGTTGGTTCGGTTGTGGCCTGGTTACTCCATCAGTTGAGTAACGACTTTTCAGTTGCAACCATTGGTTCACGATTTGATTATGTCACGCAGGAAGGCAGCGGCGCAGGTATTCCCCCGATTCTCCCGGAATTTATTTTTCCCTGGAACCAGACAGGGACGCAAGGTAAACCACTGGGTATTTCGTTTGAGCTGGTGCGTGAATTGTTTGGTCCTGCAGTGACGATTGCGGTACTGGGTGCACTGGAATCGTTGTTATGTGCTGTCGTTGCTGATGGTATGTCGGGCAAAAAACATAATCCCAATGATGAACTGATTGGGCAGGGGATCGGTAATATCGTGGCACCGTTTTTCGGAGGTATCCCTGCGACGGCCGCCCTGGCACGCACCGCTGCCAATGTCAGGGCTGGTGGTACCTCGCCGTTATCATCTATTGTACACAGTACCTTTATATTAATTGCTATCCTGAGCCTGGCACCGTTACTTGCCTACATCCCGATGGCATCCATGGCCGCCTTGTTACTGTTGGTTGCCTGGAACATGAGTGAGGCACGACATTTTGTGCGTACCGTCAAGGTCGCACCTAAACCTGATGTGATTACCTTGCTAACCTGTTTTTCCTTAACCGTTATCTTCGATATGACTGTTGCTGTCGGTATTGGTATGGGATTAGCTGCCATGTTGTTCATACGCAGAAGCATTAACCTGGCGGAAGTTGTTCCAGTGGATGGTGAAGAAGAAAAGCAGGGTTATGACTTTCCAGATAATATTGCGGTTTATGCCATCAATGGCCCTTTGTTTTTTGGTACCGCACAAAAGGCCTTGCATGGCGTCAGCGGTATGACGAGTACAGTCAGTAGCGTGGTTCTGGATATGAGCAAGGTATCCATGCTCGATATGAGTGCCATCGTTGCTATGGAAACGATTGTTCAGGATTTTCAGAAGCGCAAGATTAATCTTGTTATTAATAACCTTGAACCTCGACTTATTCTTAAATTGCGCAAAGCTGGCGTACATACCATGTACGGTGTGCATTTCTCACGCACGCTTGATGAAGCAGCGACAATCATTGATGAACTGAAAAAAGAATAACGGGCAGCAATCTCTTTTTTATTTCCCGGCCACGCTGCTTTCGTCATGTTTGCCTTTCCTGGTGACTCCCACTCCAGGCAAAAAGTGTTAATATTAATGTTCCAGAAAATTTAGTGGTTGAATTTTATGCCAAATACAATCAAGGCGGATGAAGCTTTACAACGCTTGCGTGAAGGTAACCAGCGTTTTACCTCGAATTTACGCACACAGGAATCGTTATTCAGTGATCACCGTCGGGATGAATTAGTGACTGGCCAGGAGCCTTTTGCCATTATCCTGGGTTGTTCCGATTCGCGTGTCCCGGCTGAAATTGTGTTTGACCAGGGATTAGGTGATTTGTTTGTCATCCGGGTTGCGGGGAATATTGTAGCGCCTTCGCAAATAGGTAGCGTGGAGTTTGCTGTTTCCCGGTTTGGCACACGACTGGTCGTGGTACTGGGGCATTCTCAGTGTGGTGCCATCACTGCCACGCTTGATGAATTAATTCGCGGCAATGCCAGCACTTCAAAAAATATACGTTCCATCGTGGACAGGGTTAAACCCTCAATCGAGAGCCTGGTCATGACGGATTTAAAGAATGACAGAGATGCCCTGACACACCAGGCCGTCCGGGCCAATGTGCGCGCTTCGGCGAATCAACTCCGACATGGCTCAGAGATTATTGAAAACCTGATCGAAAATGATGGTCTGATGGTTGTTGGTGCGGAATATTCAATTGAAACCGGGGTGGTGGATTTCTTTTCAATGGTTGTTTAATTACTGACAGGAACTGCCTGGCATTCATTGAAGATACGTCGTTCACACTTTGCGCAACGATCTTTATTCAGCTCCTCAAAGATGGCGCCTATCGCATCCTTTTTCGATACAAAGACATTCTCGGCACCGAAGCGTTGCAGGTAATCTCCTTTTTTCAGGATGTCGCATACCTGGTCCTTGATTTTTACCACGTACACACCACCCCCGTCTTTTTTACGACGTTCCGATTCCTGCAGGATCATTTCTGCACCGGCAATATCGATAAAGTTAATGCCGGTACCCACGATCAGTAAATGTTTCTGGTCCGGGTTGTTCTCGCTAAAGGCACGCAGGTTTTTCTGCACATGATCGACAGCACCGAAAAACAGGGAGCCATCTACCTGGACAATCTTCAGTTGTGGACATTCTGGCAAGTTGGCAGCATTGGTCAACGGGTGTTTGTCGGTTTCCCGATCCGGCACCATGCTGGTAATGGTCGGACGTGCCGTACGCATCAGGTACATGATCAGCGATAACATCACGCCCACGTAAATGGCAAACTCCAGTTCGATGAACAGCGTGGCAAAGAACGTGGTTGCCAGGATTAACGTTTCTGAACGGCTGACCTGGACAATATTATGGATGTGATGAAAGTCGATGAGTTTATAGGCCACGATCAACAGGATACCTGCCATTGCAGGTATCGGCAGGTAAGCAGCCAATGGTGCGACCAGTAACAGGATGATGGCCAGCGATATAGCAGCAAAAATCGCGGCCAGAGGAGTACGTGCACCGGCGGTGTAGTTTATCCCACTACGGGTGAAAGAACCGGACGAAGCGTAACTGGAAAAGAAACTACCGACCACGTTGGCCAGGCCCTGGCCGATAAATTCCTGGTTACCGTTAATGTGTTGACCGGATTTCAGGGCAACAGAACGGGCAATGGATACCGCCTCCACCAGGCCTAACAGGGCCACCGCGAGTGCACCGGAACCCAGTTGTTGAATGGTGGATAGTGATAAATCCGGCAAAGAGGGGCTGGGCAGGGTTGCCGGGATTTCGCCAACCAGGCGGATGTTATTTTCATCCGCACCGAAATAAGCCGCGATAAGGCTACCCACAATCATCGCAAACAACAGTCCTGGCCAGCGCGGTTTAAAAATAGCGAAGACAAGGCCGACGACTAAACTGGTGACTGCAACACTGGTCGCGTAAATATTGGCCTCACCAATTTCACTGAACAGGACAATCCAGGTATGAATGAAGGACTCACCGGCAGGAATGTTGATACCGAAGAAATGTTTCATCTGGCTGGTGGCGATTAACAATGCCGCGCCCGCGGTAAAACCCACCACCACGGAATGTGAAACAAAGTTGACCAGGGCGCCCATGCGACCAAGACCGAGTCCGAGTTGATATGCGCCGGCCAGCAAGGTGAGGGTCAGTGCCAGCTGGATGTACTCAGGCGAACCGGGTGTGGCAAATTGACTGACGGTGGCAAACACCACGATAGAGATTGCCGTGGTTGGGCCGGAAATCAGGTGATAGGAAGAACCGAACAGCGCAGCAATCACGGGTGGCACCATGGCAGAATACAGACCATAAACCGGCGGAAGACCGGCAATCATGGCAAAGGCCACGCCCTGGGGCAGAACAATAACCGCACCGGTTAACCCGGCAATAATGTCCGAGCGTACCGTGTCGCGGTTGACCATGGGCCACCAGCGCAGGAACGGCATAAAACGGATCAAAAACAGACTGCATTGTTCTGCAAAAATTTTAAGCATTAAAGCACCTCAGCATTTACTCACGTAAGCGTAGTTCAAAACTATATAAATAGTATCCAGGAATAATGGGACCTGATTTTCAGTGATATCGATATTCATCAGCGCAATCGCCGAGTGGACAGGCGTACCCTGTTGCCTGTTCGATATTACCTGAAGCCGCCATTACTGACGGGGGTGCGATTGTGCCATTAAATATTAGCAAACGTTAATGAAAATATTTCCAGTATATGAATAAACGGAATATAGTGGTCGAATTGTCACGCTTTCCGGGCTTTTAGGGGGATTCGGTGTCACGTAGCAGGTGAATAAATGCTTCGGCAACCGGGTGATCCAGGGCGGCACGGTTTCGCGCAATCCACAAGGTGCGCAGGATTCGGAAACTGGTTATCTTGATGTGGAATAATTTGCCGGCCATGACCCGTTCATACACGGCAAAGCGGGGCATGAAGCTGACATGTTTACCCCGTTCCAGCATATCGATGATGGCTTCACTGGATCCGACTTCCAGGGCAATATTCAGTTGATCCACGCCGATGCGTTTCAGCGCAACATCCAATGATTCTCGGATGGACGATTGTTTTTCACGCAGTACGAAATTGAGCCCGGTCAGGTCATCCACTGCCAGGAACTCGGTCCCGAACAGTGGGTGGCTGGGGGCACACACCAGCCATAATTCATCTTCCATCCATTTTTGTACCAGGATGTCAGGATGATCCGGTGCCATTTCCATTAGCGCCATATCAACCCGCTCGGTGGCCAGTTGATTCTGGATGTCACGGCTGTAGTTCATGCGAAAGTCGATCTGGTAATCAGGATATTGTTCCTTGAAGCTGAATAACAGATCCGGCAACAGGTGTTCACCGATACCAAAAGTGACTTCCATGCTAAGACTGGTTTTACCTTTTTCCAGGTTACTGATTTCTTCCTGAAGCGCCAGTTGACGGTCGAGGGTGAGTACCGCAAGCATGTAGACTTTCTCACCGGCTTCAGTGAGGCGCAGGCGACCGGCAACGCGCTCCATGAGGGGCACGCCGTAGCATTCTTCCAGTGATTTGAGTCGCTTTGAAATGGCAGATTGACTGACGTGCATGGCCCTGGCGGCCTCGATGACGCCACCCTTTTCAACAACCGCGCGCAGGCTTGCCCAGCCCGTCAGGTCAGGTAAGTTGGAGTATTCCATAACGGAATATAATAACATGGCTCTATATTCGCTATATAGCGGAAAAGCCTATATACACAACAAAGGCGGGTAAGCTCACCAAGCAGGGTGATTTTACTCCTTATTATATAAAGACAATCTCGAGCGGGTTTGCCTCGGGAAACGCTTGACCGTTATTGACGCTGTCGCTCAGAATAGATGTCAACAAGGGTAAACTTGCAGCAGTATGATCGAATCAAACCTTGATATTTCGAAAGGCCAGGGACATATCGTGGTATGTCCGAATATGTCGGGACAATGGCAAACAACGAAACTTTTTCTTGGGATCGTTTCATGCCTGGCCTTGCTTATCGCGATCGCATTTGCCTTGCTTGGATTATGGATGATATTACCGTTTGCCGGGCTTGAGATCATTGCACTGGTATCATTGATGTACTGGGTGGCGCACCAATGCCGCCGCAAGCAAGTCATACATTTTGAAGACAACCGGATCCGTGTCGAAAATGGGTATCACCTGCCCAAATCGACGTGGGAATCCGAACTTTTCTTTACCCGTTTATTAATCGATAAGCCACCCTATCGCGGCGGACAACCCTTAAAGGTGTTCCTGCGCAGCAAGCAACAGCAACTGGAACTTGGTGAATTTCTTAACGAGCAGGATAAAAAGAAGCTCATTGGTGAATTACGCGGCGTGATAAATGTCGTTAACTAGGGAATCTATTTTGTATAAAAAATTGTATTGGTTATTTTCC
>JARRJY010000007.1:0-5913 GCA_037388705.1 Gammaproteobacteria bacterium | reverse complement strand
AACATTCAGTGTCCTGGTCTATGCCGAAGGTTTTACCATAGGTGCAAACCTGGAATTTGTGGATGGAGACTTTAGCGGCGAAGCATTTGATGGGGGTTTTGGTTTACAGGTTGGTTATGAATTCAAGGAACAGGGTAACTGGCAATATGGTGTCCTGTTTGAAGGCCTTAGCCTCTGGAATGACGAGGAAGACCTGTATAATGCCGGTGAAATGGTGTATGACTCAAGATCCCTTTTTGCCACGGCTCGCCCGACGAACTGGCCGGTTATATTCAAGGCCGGGATTGTCGATGCTGAATACAAGGTATTGCTGCAAAACGATACGCAAAACTTCCGGGAAGTAAATGACACGGGCTATGCAGTGGGTATCGGGTTAGTGATGGGTAATGAAACCTTTCGCGTCAATCTTCTGGATATTCAACATATTAAAGTTGGCGGTGAGACTTTTACCTCGTATGGTATTACCTTGGCAATTTTTGCTCACTGAACACAATTTTCCGGGAACACTGAGCCCCATCGAGAACTAAAAAACGGCTAATCTTCTTGGTTACACACTATTCTGGTTTGTCGGAAATTGCTAAGTCACTGTAAGCCTGTAAGGTATATTATTGTTCCAGAAAATACGATTTAATATAGCCATCCTGATTTTACTTGATTCATAAATCAGGTTATAACTGATAAATCGTTCTAAACACTAAATATTAATAATAAGAACAGGGAGTCGACATGTTTACTAATTCATCATTTCGCTTGTTACTCGTCGCAGTTGTGACTTTACTAATAACGGCCTGTGCACAGCCTAAAATCGTTATCAAAGAAACCGTCAGCAGTGGTAGTGTAGCTGAAACCTCACTGGTGATTTCTGATGTGCGTCCAGCGGATGACAAGGAAGCCAGTATCGGTTCCATGTTAATCACCAGTGATCGATATGGCATATGGACTCTTGGTGACGAGGGTTTTGACCCGGCAGTCCTGACATTACTGAGACGCTATATCATGAAAGAGATAGCTGGTTGGTCTGACAAGCCCAGAACCATCCATATGACGCTGAAAAATCTCAAGTTCGAGGCCAACCACCAGGCAGACTTGCTGGCCAGTTCCAGCACCCAGCTCGGTCCATTGGGTGTGGCAATTGCCGAAGCTATGCATGGAAAAAAATTCGAGATGCAAATCGATAAGACACGACCGTTTGTGATTGGTTTTATCAGTGCCGACGTTAAGGTGACATATGCTAACGGCAAGTCAGTCACTAAATCATTACAAACCTACAAGGCCGAAAATTTTTCCAGCCATGTTGATGTTGAAGGTCGCCAGAACGCTGCGCGTAGTGTGTTAAAGACCTTGTTTACTGATTTCGCATCTTCGTTAAAATAACAACGAGCTAAAGAAAGGGGCCAGTTCAACATCAATACACAGAAGTACTTATAGGTTGCTGGCTCTTTTTTTAATAAAATACTGCTATTTAAATAGCGAGAAGAAGAATTTAACGATTGTATATCGTAGGTTTAAGCGTTGTTAAATAATAATTACTACTATTTTTACCTGGTCGCAGTTTGTGCGGCTTTGATATTGATACCTTCCCAGGTGATATTGTCTGCACCCTACAAAGCATCAAATGGTGATTCAACGTTTTATCTTTCAGCAGGACAGGCCAGTGTTAAAGCCAATGAAATTGTTTACGGGCAACCTGCATTTGGCTATCCGCCAGATTACAAACTCAGCCAGCTTATCTGGGAAGTGAAAAACAACCCCGTTTTAATCGGTGGCCTCAGTTATGAAAGAAACAAAACACGTATAAATCTTGAACTTCAGACCTCAGTAACAGAAGGCGACGGGGTTATGGATGATTATGACTGGCGCTATATCGGCCTTGACTGGTCTGACTGGTCGCATCATGAAGATACCAGCCTTACTGATTATCATTCTCTGGATATAAATTTTGATTATCACTTTCATGGATCGGATGACAGCGCCTGGCGATTCCTGTTCGGATACCGGGAATCAAACTGGAAGTGGGAGTCACGCGGAGGTACTTTTATTTACTCTACAGTTCCCATAGACTTTCGTGATCAATCCGGGACTTTCACTCCTGGAGAATTGGTAATCAGTTACGAGCAGGAATTTTCCATGCCTTATGTCGGCATCAAGTACGAGGGGAAAAATGGGAAATGGAAATATCATTTCCAGTACGAATACAGTAACTGGGTATCAATGAAAGCGACAGATTATCATTTTTTGCCCGACATCATATTTGTTGATGATTTTGCAGATGGTGACATGTCAGCTTATAAAATTGGAGTAGCTTATAAATTTTATAGCCAGCTAGAAGGTTTTATTCGGTATGATGCCCGGGAATATGAAGAATTAAGAGGCAATACGCTTTACAGGGATTCCAATACTGGTGCCATTATTGGTTATTGTGAGAATTGTGCTGGAGCTGACAATTCCAGTAGTGCATGGTCTATTGGTATAAGCTATATATATTAAATATCTATCACCTTTTGATAACAGGACAGACGGTGATTAACCAGGACATTGCTGACAGGTTACGTGAGATAGCGCGCTTGTTAGAAGAACAGGACGCGAATCCTTTCCGGGTAACGGCATACCGTAATGCGGCAATAGAAGTTGCTTCATTGTCTCAACCTGTTAGCGAAATCGTTGATCGTGAAGGATTCCAGGGGCTGGTGGACTTACCCGGGATCGGGGAAGGGATTGCCCGCTCAATCTATGAATACGTCGCGATGGGGCGTATGAGTCGCCTGGAAAGTTTACAGGGTGGCCATGATCCGGTGGCACTTTTTGAATCGATTCCTGGTATCGGACCTAAGCTGGCACACCGCATTATTGAACGGTTGCATATTGATTCTCTGGAAGCGCTGGAAGTCGCGGCACATAACAAGCGGCTGGAGCAGATACCGGGATTCAGTAAAAAGAAAGTGGACATGGTCAAGCTTTACCTTTCTCATGTGCTTGGACAACAACGACCAACCCGACACCCTGAGCAGACCTTTACTGAACCTTCCGTGGAATTGCTTCTCGACATCGACAGGCGCTACCGACAAAAAAGCGAAGCGGGAGAATTACCAATGATTGCCCCGAAACGGTTCAATCCACAAGGCAAAGCCTGGTTGCCGGTCATGCATATCAGTAAAGAGGGCTGGCATTTCACCATTTTGTTTTCCAATACCGCGCGTGCACACCAGTTAAAACGCACCCATGACTGGGTCGTCATCTTCTTTTATGATGACCAACATCATGAAAGCCAGCATACCGTAGTAACAGAAACGCATGGGGAATTAACAGGCAAACGCGTGGTACGTGGTCGGGAGGTTGAATGCAAGGACTACTATGCAAATATGTCTTACACCGGTTAAAAATGAGTCTGCTGCCATTACTTCGAATATTAATGATACTTTTGTGATCCACGTCACACTACTTTCCTAAAGAAAAGTCATAAAAAATAGATACATAATGAATAACATGAGAAAGACGATTATGCGTATTGCCTCATTTTGAATGTTGCGGTCCACGAAAAAACAGGCACCGTAAATTCCAGTTTAGCAATTTGTATTAATTGTTATTCTTTTCTTTTTTAGACTGATAAACTATTTAAAATGAGGCATCAAACCTGGTGTGTTTGTAAAGATTTGTCGGCATAGCAAAACCAGGTGTGATTAA
Source organism: Gammaproteobacteria bacterium (assembly GCA_037388705.1). GTDB lineage: Bacteria > Pseudomonadota > Gammaproteobacteria > UBA6429 > Thiohalophilaceae > JARRJY01. The sequence continues at coordinate 2,232 of JARRJY010000007.1, read as the reverse complement.
GCGAATTTTGAAACAGGAGAATAGCGTTGTGAATAATCTGATTAAAACCCTGGGGCTTATCTTGATCCCCGTGTTGATGACTGGGTGTGCGAGTCTCAGGAAAGCAGAGCTTGCATCCAGTGATCCGGGACAAGCTGTTGCGGAAGTGACACAGGTGATGACGAATGCACAGCAGGATCAGGTTGACGTGTTAGCCGATGAACAGTTCTCAAAGGGGAGTACTTTCCTGGCAGATGCCAAACGTGGCCTGAAGCAAGATGATTTGCCCGAGACAGTGGTTTCAAACGCGGCCACTGCCAAGGCTTTTTTCCAGGATGCCAGAAAAACAGCAAGTAGCCGTCAGGGATCTTCAGGCCGCATACTCAAAGCAAGGAAATCCGCCCTTGAAGCCGGCGTGAGAAAAAGTGAGGCACTGGTTGTCATCCTGAAGGATATTGATGAAGATCTGAAAAGTGAGACCAAGCAATTCAGTCGTTCGCTTTCACCCGAAGACTTTGCTTCGCTTCAGAAAAGATACCTGGTGTTAGAGGCAAAAGCGGTACAGTTCACTGAACTTAATAATGCCAGGCAGGCGATTGACAAGGCGATGGATGATGATGCCGAGGATCTTGCACCAAAATCCTTGCGCACAGCGTCACTGGACTACAATACCGCAATGAATCTTATTGCCCAGAGCCCGCGCAGCCCGGGTGTCTATAAAAAGAGTGTTGATGAAGCACTGGCCAGTGCAACACAATTGCGTGATGTGATGAACATCATTATGGGCGCCAAGGGTACGCCGGAAAACATTGCAGTGCAGATTGTTAAACAAAAACGCGCACTGGGCGAGATGAGCAGCAGTCTGAAAAGAACTGAGCAAACATTACAGTCAACGCAACAAACGCTGCAGAAAAAAGAGGGTGAGCTGAAACGTACAGAAGGTGTGCTGAAAACGCAGGAAGAACAGCTGGCCAGGGCTTCGACACAGGTTCGGTTCCAGAAAGCCATGGATGAAGCACGTAAGGTATTGTCACAGGATGAGGCACTGGTCTATCAGCAAGGCAATAAACTGATCTTCAGGCTCAAGCGTATCAATTTCAAATCGGGTACCGCGGTTATCCCCGAGTCTTCCAAGCAGTTAATAGTCCAGGCCGATAGTATTATTAAGAAGCTGGATGCGCAAAAAGTGGTTGTTGAAGGGCATACTGACTCGGTTGGCTCAGCCGAGGTCAACAAGAAGCTGTCAAACCACAGGGCAGCCGCGGTGGCAAATTACCTCTTTTCGCTTAAAGGAGGCTACAAGATTACCTATGCGGGTTACGGTGAGAAATATCCACTTGTTTCCAATGATACACCTGAAGGACGTGCCACGAACCGACGTGTCGACCTGGTAGTGTCAGTAAAGCAGTAAGGAGTTGAGAAAATAGAAACATGTGGATTTTTGTTAGTAACTGGGGGACGGGAAAATACATTTATTCGCCCCCATTGATGCTTATCTTTAGACGATATATTTAAAGAATATCTATTTTTAACCCGGTAAACAGATAAAAATTTTATTTTTTTGTAAAAAAGTATCTTCTATAGATAATGTGCTATATTTTTTAATATAAAGTGGATTAAGCATACCCCCCTGCATTAATTTTTTTAAAATCGATCAAATTAGGACTAATAATTATTTTAAGGAGATAAAGAGTGAAAAAAATATCAGCAGTAACATTGTCAACATTATTGGCTTCCAGTATGTTTGCCAGCGGAGCGATGGCGGATAATTATTTTGGTGTCGGGGTTGGTTCAGCCGATCTTGAAGGGGTTGATGATAGCTCTTTTAAAATATTTGGCGGTACCCGTAACGGTAATCTTGGTTTTGAAGTCGCCTACCACGATTTTGGAAAGCCTGAAGAATCATATCCTGGTTTATACTACGCATCCCTGGAACCTACAGGGATAGAATTTTCAGGTGTTGGTTATATGCCAGTGAGTCCTACGATGGATTTCTTTGGTAAAATTGGCTTACTGATGTGGGATGTAGATGCAACTTTTACTGATTATACTGTTCCAGTGACTTTAACAGGTTCTGAAGATGGTAACGATCTTATTTACGGAGTAGGATTGCAGTTCAATTCATCCAATAATTTTTCTTTACGAGTCGAGTACCAGGCATCAACACTAGATGTAGAAGGTGAGGATATTGACCTGGAAAACTGGTCAGTAGGTGCGACGTTTAAATTCTAGAACCAGGTAAAAGTTCTTTTT